>JAISNS010000069.1 GCA_031276105.1 Dysgonamonadaceae bacterium | reverse complement strand
GCGCCCTCAAAAAACTCATGTTAGTTTTTTGGGGGCGCTTTTTTTGTGCCTCTCTCAGCGCCATTGATGTATGAACAAAATGATTGGCAGATTCTATTGGTATTTTTATACAAAAAATTGTATGTATTCCGGAGAAATTTCTTTAATTTTGTTGGGATAATACATACGGAATGTGAAGAAGATAATTTGTAACAGTTTTATAGACTAAATAACAATCAATTAAATCTATTTTTATGAAAAAAAATGTCATTATTATCGGTGCGGCCGGCAGGGATTTTCACAATTTTAATACCTGCTTCAGAGGTGACGAAAATTACAATGTAGTAGCATTTACAGCGGCTCAAATTCCCGACATCGATGGTCGGAAGTATCCCCCGGAATTAGCCGGCGATTTGTATCCCGATGGTATTCCCATTTATCCGGAAAAAGAACTTCCACGTCTTATCAGGGATTTTAACGTGGATGTCTGCGTCTTTTCGTACAGCGACGTTCCTTACTCCTGGGTAATGCAAGTAAGCGCAATAGTTAATGCTGCCGGAGCTGCATTTTGGTTGCTTGGCCCTAAAGATACGATGATTCGATCAACTAAGCCGCTTATTGCTGTAGGCGCTACTCGTACGGGATGTGGAAAAAGTCAAACGTCACGGAAAATCATTGAGATACTGGTTAGTATGGGTTTGAAAGTCGTTGCCATCCGCCATCCGATGCCTTACGGCGATTTGGTCAAACAAAAGGTGCAACGCTTCGCTACGGTCGAAGATTTGAAAAAGCATCAGTGTACCGTCGAAGAAATGGAAGAATATGAACCTCACGTGGTTACCCGCCGGAATGTTATTTATGCAGGGGTCGATTATGAAGCGATTTTGCGCGAAGCCGAAAAAGATCCCGACGGCTGTGACCTTATTCTTTGGGACGGCGGCAACAATGATTTCCCGTTTTATACGCCCGATTTGATGATTGGCGTCGTCGACCCTTTGCGTCCGGGCGCCGAAGTATCGTATTATCCCGGCGAAGTTGTCGTCCGTATTTCCGATGTTATTTGTATCAACAAAATTGATTCGGCCTCGTTGGAAGATATCCAAACGGTTCGCCGGAATATTGCGAAAATCAATCCCCGGGCAACGGTTATAGATGCGGCTTCTTATCTCACGGTCGATAAGCCGGAACGGATTACCGGACAGCGAGTATTGGTCGTAGAAGATGGACCTACGTTAACTCATGGAGAAATGAAAGTCGGAGCGGGTACGGTGGCCGCCATGAAATACGGAGCCGCCGAATTGATTGATCCGCGGCCTTATACGGTGGGAAAACTCAAGCAGACGTTCGAAACCTATCCCGGAATCGGCGTTTTGCTGCCGGCGATGGGTTATGGCGAACAACAAATCAACGATTTGGAAGCTACTATTGCTAATACGCCTTGCGATGCGGTAGTTATCGGAACGCCCATTGATTTAAACCGGATTATTACAATCAAACAGCCTGCGGTAAAAGTGAGTTATGAACTTCAGGAAATCGGTTATCCGAATTTGACGGATGTTCTCCGGGAATTTGTTAAAAAACACAATTTACCGAATAAATAACGGTTGTATTCCATGGCAAGGCAAACGACGAACACGTTGTTAATGATTGAACCCGTGGCTTTCGGGTTCAATCCTCAAACGGCGAAAGACAATTATTTTCAGCAATTCGCCCATTCGCCGCAATCTTCGATTCAGGAAAAGGCGCTTCGGGAATTTAATCAAATGATTGAAATACTGGAAGCGAAAGGTATTGAATTGATTGTTGTGAAAGATACGCCGGAGCCGCATACGCCGGATTCGATATTTCCTAATAATTGGATTTCTTTTCACAGTGATGGAAGGGTTGTTTTGTATCCGATGTTTGCCCCGAACAGGCGCTTGGAAAGGCGGCTTGATATTTTGAAAGAGGTTGAAAAAAAGGGATTTATCATTTCCCATGTCCATGATTATTCCCCGTTTGAAAAGAAGGGTATTTTCTTGGAAGGAACGGGAAGTATGGCGCTCGACCGGGTCAACCGGACGGCTTATGCCGCTTTGTCGATGCGTACTTCCCGGAAATTGTTTTATGCCTTTTGCAAGGATTTCGACTATATGCCCGTCTGTTTTTCGGCTTACCAAACAGTGGAAAACAAGCGTTTGCCGGTTTACCACACCAATGTGGTGATGTGTATCGGCGATTCTTACGCCGTTGTGTGTGTAAATGCCGTGGACGATGATTCGGAACGGCAGGCGCTTATCCGTTCCCTGACGGATAACCGGAAAGCTATTATTCCTGTCAGCGAAGCGCAAATGCATTGCTTTGCAGGCAATATGCTCCAAATTGAAAACCGGGAAGGGAAAACGTTTTTGGTAATGTCGGACTCTGCTTTCCGTTCGTTGAATGAAACGCAAATAAACCGGCTGAACGCTTATAATGAAATCATCCGGATAGCTCTCCCTACGATTGAAAAATACGGGGGAGGAAGCGTCCGCTGCATGATGACGGAAATTTTTTTACCTGAAAAGAATAATGTATGAATACAGAAAAATTATCGGTGCCGGAATTGATGGCACTGGAAAATAAATACGGGGCGCACAATTATCATCCGCTTCCGGTTGTTCTGGATCGGGGAGAAGGCGTATATGTTTGGGATGTGGAAGGGAAAAGGTATTACGATTTCCTTTCGTCTTACTCCGCCGTCAATCAGGGGCATTGTCATCCTGAGATTATCAAGGCGCTCGTCGAACAGGCGCAAAAATTGACGCTTACCTCCCGCGCTTTTTACAACAGCCGGCTGGGTGAGTACGAAGCATTTCTCTCTGCTTACTTTGGTTACGATAAGGCGCTTCCGATGAATACCGGCGCAGAAGCTGTCGAAACGGCTATCAAGTTGTGCCGCAAATGGGCGTATGAGAAAAAGGGATTACCGGCTAATACGGCTCAAATCGTTGTTTGCGAAAATAATTTTCATGGCCGGACAACGACCATTGTTTCATTTTCCACCGATCCGGAAGCCCGCAATCATTATGGGCCTTTTACTCCGGGATTTATCGTTATTCCGTATAACGACGCAGGGGCGCTTGAAAACGTTTTGAACGAAAATAAGGCGATTGCCGGATTTTTGGTCGAACCGATTCAGGGAGAAGCCGGCGTTTATGTTCCCGGCGACGGTTACCTGAAGAAATGTTTTGAACTTTGCCGGAAACATCATGTGCTGTTTATTGCCGACGAAGTGCAAACCGGAATTGCCCGTACCGGAAAATTGCTGGCTTGCGATTATGAGAATGTACATCCGGATATTTTGATTTTAGGCAAAGCCCTGTCCGGTGGAACTTATCCGGTTTCCGCTGTTTTGGCAGACGATACAATTATGGAAGTAATCCGTCCGGGGCAACACGGTTCTACTTTCGGCGGTAATCCGTTGGCGGCAGCCGTAGCCGTAGCCGCGTTGAAAGTCGTTGACAATGAAGATTTAGCCGGCAATGCCCTGCGTCTTGGCCGCATATTCAGAGACGAAATGCAAACGTTCTGTCAATCTTCCGCCGTAGCAACTTTAGTACGTGGAAAAGGCTTGCTCAATGCGTTAGTAATCAATAATGAGGAGCAAAACGACCGGGCGTGGGATATTTGCGTCCGGCTCAGTGAAAACGGTTTACTGGCCAAACCTACCCATACCAACATCATTCGCTTTGCTCCGCCGCTGGTGATTACGGAAGCCCAATTGCACGAATGTATGGAAATAATCAAAGAAACCCTTCGTGGAGTATAGTTATGATGTAAAGAGGCGGAGGAATGTTTCTCATTCCAATTTTGCCAGCGCCTTTTTCACTCTTCGCATGGCTTCCGTCAACTGTTCTTCCGAAGTCGCGTAAGAAAAGCGGATACAGTTGGGCGCACCAAAAGCGGCGCCTCCCACGGCTGCCACATGGCCTTCTTCCAGTAGATACATGGCTAATGCCGCTGAGTTTTCGATTTTCTTGCCTTGAAACGATTTCCCGATATAGGCGCTACAATCAGGAAACAGGTAGAAAGCGCCTTGCGGTTGATTTACCTTAAATCCGGGAATTTCTTTCGCCAAATCGACCATCAAATTGCGGCGGCGTTCGAAAGCGGCGCGCATAGTTTCCACGCAATCTTGCGGGCCATTGTAAGCGGCTTCGGACGCTTTTTGCGCTATCGAATTAGGGCCGGAAGTGTATTGTCCCTGTAATTTATTGCAGGCCGAGGCAATCCATTGAGGGGCGGCAATCCATCCCAAACGCCAACCGGTCATGGCATAACCTTTGGATACTCCGTTGACAATCACAACTCTCTCCCTGATATTCTCGAATTGGGCTATGCTTTCGTGCCGGCCGATGTAATTGATATGCTCATAGATTTCGTCGGAGATAATCGTGATATTAGGATATTTCGCTAAAACATCCGCTAACTTTTTCAGTTCTTCCTGCGAATAAACGCTTCCCGTAGGGTTGGAAGGCGAACAAAGGATGAGGGCTTTCGTTTTCGGCGTAATTGCCGATTCCAGTTGCTGAGGCGTAATTTTGAAATCCTGCTCAATCCCGGCCGTGATTATGACATTGGTTCCTTCGGCCAACTTCACCATTTCCACGTAACTGACCCAGTAGGGAGCCGGAACTATCACTTCATCGCCGGCGTCGACGACAGAAAGAAGAACATTGCATACCGACTGCTTGGCGCCATTGGAGCAAACAATCTGTTCGGGCTTGTAATTCAGGTTGTTTTCCCGTTTCAACTTACCCGCAATGGCATTTCTTAAAGAAAGATAACCCGGAACCGGCGAATAAAAGGAAAAGTTATTATCTATCGCATTCCGGGCGGCTTCTTTAATAAAATCCGGCGTATAGAAATCCGGTTCGCCTACGCTTAAATTGATTACATCAATCCCCTGCGCTTTCAATTCATTACTTTTTTGGGACATTGCCAAAGTCTCGGAGGGAGACAAAATGGCTAAACGTGTAGAGACTTGTGACATATTTGTATTGCTAAAATTAAAATTTGGGTACAAAAATACTATTTAATTGGGAAAAAACAATGCGCTTACCTCCAAATTCCCCCGACTGTGCAGACGCCCTGCACCGAGCGGTGCAGACACTCTGCACCGAGTGGTGCAGGCGCCCTATTAAATTTTCTTTTCTATCGGCAACTTCGTTTGTATTTATAATTTTTTTACTAACTTTGCCCGGCATAGGAGAACAAAAAAACAGAAACTATTAGTTTATTAATTTAATAATTATTTATATGAAAAAGAGTTTAATTTTTTTAGTTGTATTATTATTGACGGCAGGAACGACTGCCCATGCGCAATTTAAATTCGGGATAAAAGCCGGATTGAATCTCTCAAGTGTTTCATTAGACGGCAACGCTTCTGATAATGTAAAAACGGACAATTTTACCGGGTTTCAAGCAGGACCTACGATTGAGTTTATGATTCCGATAATAAATATCGGGGTTGATGGCGCTCTTTTGTATTCTCAGCAAGGTTTTAAATCTAAAATTGAAGACGAGGATAAAGATTTTAAAACGCATGCGTTAGAAATACCTCTTAATCTGAAATACAAAATAAGCGCGTTGGATATTGTTGGCGTTTATCTTGCAGCAGGGCCGTACTTCAGTTTCAATCTTTCTGAAGACTTGCCTAATCCTACTGATTTACTAAAAAAGGCGGAAGCAAAATCATACGGTTTAGGATTAAATTTCGGTTTGGGAGCTGAACTTTTAGGCCATCTGCAAGTAGGCGCTAATTACAAGTTAGGTTTGACGGACGATTATGGCGCTACTACTAAAGTCAATTTGGTTGAAGAAGCATTTACCGGAAAACAAAGAGGTTGGACTATTTCGGCCGCCTATTTCTTTTAAATGTACATTGAGGTCATACTGCCGGTTCCTTTAGCCGGCGCTTATACCTATTTTGTGCCTCCGGAAATGGAGGCACAAATTGTATCAGGCGGATTGGTCGGGGTTAGTTTCGGCAAAAATAACCGCTATACGGGCATTGTATTCCGCATTCGGGATACGCCTCCCGAACACCTGCAAACCATCAAACCGGTTTTGGCAGTCGAAAGCGATCAAGCTATTTTGCAGGGGCCTCAATTGCGTTTTTGGGAATGGCTCTCAACCTATTACTTGTGCAGTGTGGGCGAAATTTTCAAAGCCGTAGTTCCCGCCGGCTTCCATTCGGAACGAGCGC
>JAISNS010000056.1 GCA_031276105.1 Dysgonamonadaceae bacterium | reverse complement strand
TTCCTGCACCTTGCACCTTATACCTTGTACCCTTTTCCCTGTACCTTTTACCTTTAGCCTTGAACCTGGTGTGTGTGTGTGTGTGTGTGTGTGTGTGTGTGTGTACGCATAATTCCGTTAGCTTCCAAACTTTGGAGGTTAAGAATACATAATAAACTGTAAATTATGGAAGCTGCCATATTTGTTGTTGTTTTACAAAAACCGCTGCAAATGTAATTGGTTTAATCGAATTATGCAAATATTCGGATAAATCTTTTTCAAATAACCATACGTGTTAAAAAAATTACTACCTTTACCGCCATTATTTATAAAAATTTCAAAACATGGAAAACAATATTTTTAATCTTACAGTTGAAGAGCTTAAAGAAATCGCGTGCTCACTGCAAACAAAAATTCGCCGGGGACTTCAGGAAGAAGGCACGGAAATACGAAGCCTCCCGACTTACATTAATCCGAAAACAACCATTGATAAAGGCAAAGTCCTTGTTCTGGATTTAGGCGGAACAAATTTTCGGGCAACAGTCGTCGAATTTACCGGCGGGGAACCGAAAGTACACGAAGGTATCAAGAAAAATCTGGAAGCCATCATGAAAGCCGTCGATGGAAATCCGCGGGAAAAGTTGTATGAAGAAATAGCCAATCTTCTCGGCTCTCTTAATTTGGATGGAGTAAAATCTATTGGCTATTGCTTTTCTTATCCTTGCGAATCGGCGCTCGACGGAGACGCCGTTTTACTTTATTGGACAAAAGGCGTAACCGTAAAAGGGATGGTCGGCCAGCCGGTAGGAAAAACCTTAATGCAATACCTGAACGAACATGTCGAAAAAGCGGATTTTACGAATATAAAAGTAATTAACGACACGGTTGCCAGCTTGTTTGCCGGTTGCACCGACCGAGTATCGCAGGCACATATCGGCCTAATCGTAGGGACAGGTACCAATATGGCGCCGTTTTTTCCTGCGCGCAAAATCGGTAAGTTGAATCCGGAATACAAAGAAAAAGGATTAATTCCCGTCAACCTTGAATCGGGGAATTTTTATCCGCCCCATCTAACGGTCGTTGACGATAAAATTGATAAATATTCGGACACTCCGGGTTCGCAACGTTTCGAAAAAGCCATTTCGGGCATGTATTTGGGTCGTTTGCTCGAATTTATTTTCTCGCGCGACGAGTTTGAAGCCAATTTCGATGCAGAAAAATTGACGCGCATCATGAGTTATCCCGATATGTATAAGGAAAAGTACGTACAGGCAGCCCAATGGGTATATAAACGTTCGGCGCAATTGGTTGCCGCGTCCTTAGCCGGCTTAATACTCGAACTGATTGCTACATTTGAAATACCGGTCAAAGATATTCGCCTGACCGCCGAAGGAAGCCTCTTTTGGAGTGAAGATCATAAAGGCGAGAAAAACGTCAAATTCAAAAGCTACAAGGATTTAGTCATGGACGAATTGTATAATTTGTTGCGGGAATTCGGACATCCCGAAATTGTGGTTCATGTAGAAAAAACCGATCATGCCAATTTAATCGGTTCGGCCGTAGCAGCGCTGTCGTAACAGCGTTCGTATTTAAGGGAAAAATGAACCTCTTAATACATGATCTGAAAGAATTTAATCAGGATATTCTGATAAAAAGCAGTCAAAATGATACGGTCATAATAGCCGGCAATGGTAAAATTCATCCCTGTATTTGCTGTTTTGGCTGTTGGATTAAAACCCCCGGCCAATGTATAATAAAAGACGGTTATGACAATCTGGGTTTATTGCACGCACGATGTAGTCGTTTGATAATTATAAGCCAATGTTTCTATGGGAGTTACAGTCCGTTTGTTCACAATGTTCTGGATAGGAGTATTCCATATCTGTTGCCTTATTTTTCAACAAAAAACGGTGAAACGCATCATAAATTCAGATATGATAATAAAATAGTATTGAAGGTACATTTTTATGGAAACATATCGGATAAGGAAAAGGAAACCGCCGGAAAATTGGTTCGGGCAAACGGCGTTAATCACCATGCACAGGAAACGGAGGTTTATTTTTATGATAAAGTAAAAGATATACAAGGGGTTGTGTAATGAAAATCAGCATTATAAACGGCAGTCAAAAGCCAAGCGGATCCAATACAGGCATAATATTATCTACACTTAATAATCTTCTCGGGAAAGACAATGATATAGATAATTATACACTGGGAGTTAAACAATTTTCAGCGGAAATATACAATAAAATTGTTTTGAGTGATGTGATTGTATTTGCCTTTCCGCTTTACACGGATTCCATTCCTTCAAATATGCTTAAAATGCTAATAGAATCGGAAAGTTTCTTTGGCCGGGAAAAAGCAAAAGAAACAGTTGTTTATGCAATAATAAACAACGGATATTATGAAGGGAAACAAACACATATAGCTTTTGAAATAATACAAAATTGGTGTGACCGTTCAGGAGTGCATTTTGGCGGCGGACTAGGGCAAGGAGCCGGCGAAATGATAGGGGCAACCCAAAAGACGCCGCTAAATAAAGGCCCTTTTAATAATCTTTGGCGTGCGCTTAAATTACTTGCAGAAAAAATCGAAGCAAAAGAGCCGTTCGGGATAAAATATTTAAGCCCTTATTTCCCAAGGTTTTTATGGAAAATAATGGCGCATAATACTTTCCGGCATCCACTTGCCTCTAAAAACAAATTAACGAAGAAAGACATAGTAAGTAAAATAATGTAAACGGTAAAATAATTTTATGATATTTCAACTTGGCAAGGTACTGTTAGTCCAATTGAAGCAACTGCTCAGAATTTTATATTATCCGGGTATTTTGAGGCTCGTATTGATAGTTGGAGCAATAACGTATTTAATCGCAGGGACTTATATATTGGCAGCTGCCGGAACGAATATTTACCTGATTGCATCGTTGTATCTGTTATTAAGTTTATTGATTCATTCCGATAATCATGCTTGATGAGCCTTTTAACGGTTTGGATGTTGAATCCCGCCCATCTACTGAAACTCATTTTACTGCGGCTGAAAGAAGCCGGTAAAACGATGATAATCAGTTCGCATATTATAGAATCCTTGACCAGTATCTGTGATTACATCCATTATTTGGAATCCGGCAAAGTAAAATTCAGCCGGAATAAAGAACAATTCGATGAATTGGAAAAAGAGATGTTCTCCATTATGGAAGATGAGAACATAGAAGTTATCAAAGAATTGATACATTGCTAAAAGACATATAAATATCCTCAATCGCCGACAATGGTTATGTCGCCGGAGAAACTCATTGAAAGTTTGAAATTGTTACTTGGCACGTCCTTTCATTTAACAGGGAAACCGCGTACAGATGGCTCTATTTTACGAAA
>JAISNS010000266.1 GCA_031276105.1 Dysgonamonadaceae bacterium | reverse complement strand
GATACGAAGCAGCAGCAGATCGAAAAACAAAACGAACTCCATACTCAACTTCAATCGTTGATTTTACAATTGAAAACCGGAATACAGGAATGGGAACTGAATTATGTATTACGGGCGCCTGTAACCGGAAAAATCGTCTTTACCAAGTATTGGATTGAAAATCAGAATGTATCTTCCGGGGAGGAAGTTTTTACAATCGTTCCGAATCTGCTTTTTCAAAGCGACGTAATCGGGAAAGCGATGTTGCCCATTGCCCGTTCCGGGAAAGTGAAAGCCGGGCAGAAAGTCAATATTCGTTTACAGAATTTTCCGGAAAATGAATACGGCATTCTTCGGGGAATTGTCCATAAAATTTCGTTAGTTCCGCTTCAGACCGGCGAAAGCGCTTATTATGCGGTGGAAATACGGTTGCCGAATCAACTCGTTACGGTTTACCAAAAACAACTGCCTGCCTTGCCCAATATGCAGGGACAGGCAGACATCATCACGGATGATATTTCGCTGTTGGAACGGCTGGTTTTTCCGGTGAAAAAAATACTGAAAAATATTTAGCCTCTTTTTGTCTTAACTTGCTGTCCGAATTTTGGGGTACGTTATAATAAAATTTTGTTAAATGGTTGTATGATTAAAAAATAACGGTTAAATTTGTACTTCAAAATCAGATGTATATGGCACAGACAATAGGAATACAGATCGAACACAATGAGAGAGGAATACCCACTTTTGCGCGTATTGATTTATCGAAATACGGCCATCAATTAAAAGATTTTTTCGCGTCTCAGGGTATTGTAATAGAAAAAAAGGCTTATGATATTCCAAACACCGAAACTCTCCACGCATTGAACGAAGCTCACACAAAAAAATTAAAAACCTACGAAAATGCCGATGCTTTATTAGCCGATTTATACCGTTAGTATGTACCAATCCCATTTTACAGGCAAATTTAAGAAGGACGTAAAATTGTGCATGAAGCGTAATTATGACATGAATTTACTGAATAATGCCATAACATTTTTGTTGGCGAACGGATATTTACCTTCGGAATATTTACCTCATCCATTGAAAGGAACTAATAATGACGATTGGGAATGTCATATTAAATCCGATTGGTTAATGATATGGTATATAGCTAATAACGAAATCACTTTTGTTCGTACGGGAACACATGCAGATTTATTCAAATAAATGGAAAGAGAATACAACTCGAAGCAGAGCGAGAAAGCAAAATGGTTTTTATTCCATCGCTTCAAAATATGTATGCCAAAGAATTATGCCTTTTTTTTCCAGCAAGTTTTTTAGCAACGTAATTTGTTCGTCTTTGTCGGTAATCAATTTCCTCAGTTCTTCCAAAAGCAATTCGGGATAATGGTTGTTAATGGTAAAATTTTCGCAACTGATTTGCCCGTTATTTTCTTTGACGTTGTTAGTTACTACCTTATCATTAACAAAGTAATCGAAATCTTTATCAAAAATTTTGCATACTTTATCCATCAACAAGAAATCTATCTTTTGAGAATGTCCGCTTTCAATGTTATGCAGTGTTGTCTGTGAAATATCAAGTTGTAAAGCTAATTCATTTTGAGACAAAAGCTTGTCTTCCCGTAATTTTTTTATTTTATGCCCACATTCATTTTTTGTTTTTTGCACAAATATACATGAAATAGTTGAATTTACAACGGGGAGATAAAAATTAGAGGACGTTACATTTTGTTTCCCTGCATTTTATTCTTTTTTGAATTAAAATTATTTATCTTTGAATAACTACACAAAAAACAATGATTTACCTTTGCTTTTGAAATTTTTAGTGCACAAAAAGTTTCAAAAAAATAATTTTATGTTTAATTTTTAATTAGTTTTGTCATGGAAAAAACATTAAATCAACTGAATTAATCAGTGTGTTCAAAAAGTCAAATGTGTTATTTGAAGGAGAATTGACAGCTATGGAAATGGAAACTGTCGAAGGTGGTGGTACTTTGGGTCTTATTATTTGTTGTATAAGTTACGCAGCAGAAGAGGCAAACGTTGCTTATACGGCAGAGTTAGCAGAAACTAAAAACTTCTCTAATTACGAAAATGTGCCTGTTTTAGAATATAATATTCTTGTAAAAAAAGCCTGAGTGTTATATTATAAAGATTGACCATGTGGGTAGAAGGCTCATACTTTCTACTCACATGGAATTTTAAAAAATAATAATTGGGTACGATGTTAAAAAGAATCTTTATTTTTTCAGTGTTGTTACAGACTCAAATTTCAATGGCGTCTTCCGTTAAAGATGTTTATTGGTACAATTTTTCACCACAAGTTATATCCCTCGCCGGCAATACAATCAAGCAAACGTCATACATGGAGGTTGTTTGTGATACCTCTTTTCATGGGATATTGGAACTGGAAGCGGCATTTGAAAACAGGGCAAAGACCTATCAAAGAACAATCGAAATTGATGAAACAACTCCCCAAAGTGTGATACAGGGTGATTTATTTAGCTATTTTTTTGAAGTCCCCCACTTTACACTTCCTCCGGCAACCCTTACGTTAAAAGATAAATCCGGAAATAGGGTAAAAACAGTTGAGTGTTGCTATTTTAAATTGGAAGGGTTTGTGAAGAGTGAATTTCCTCATGAAAAGTTGTATGTAAGTATTGTTCCTAATGGATTTAATGATCCGGATTTGTTTCAACAAGTACAACCGGATGGATATTACTCTCTATTGCTTCCCGCGAGATATTACAATTCCCTCGATTCTTGCCGTTTTCGTTGCCGGCAACGTGCTTTATGTCGTGTGGATTATGTTCTTTCTGCGCTACCGGCGCAAACTGGATATGGCGCGTTTCGCACAGGCGTCTGCCGAACAAAGCAATCTGGTACAAATCGTTACCGGTATGCAGGAAATCAAGTTGAACAATTGCGAGCGGCAACAACGCTGGAAATGGGAACGGATTCAGGTCAAATTATTTAATATCAGCATCAAAGGGCTTGCGCTCGGACAATA
>JAISNS010000218.1 GCA_031276105.1 Dysgonamonadaceae bacterium | reverse complement strand
TACGATTCACCTTATTTTGAATAAAGTAATTGCCGTCAATTTAATCGGTGATTTGTCTAAAGAAATAATCATCGTCAATGATTTTTCGAAAGACAATACGGTAGAAATCGTCGAAGCGTATATAAAGCAACATCCGGACGATGATATCAAACTGTTCACTCAACCGGTTAACAAGGGAAAGGGAGCGGCTTTGCACCGGGGAATTGCCGAAGCGGCAGGCGACTATATTATTATTCAGGATGCGGATTTGGAATACGATCCGGAAGAGTATAATCTATTATTAAAGCCGCTTTTAAGTGATTTTGCCGATGTGGTGTATGGCTCTCGATTTATGGGCGGAAAACCTCACCGCATTCTCTTTTTCTGGCATTCTATCGGGAATAAATTACTGACATTTATTTCTAATATGTTTACCAACCTGAACTTGTCGGATATGGAAACCTGTTATAAGATGTTCAAAGCCGACATTCTCAAAGGAATAAAGTTAAAAGAACCCCGGTTCGGATTTGAACCGGAAGTGACGGCAAAAATTGCTAAAGTTCCGAATATCAGAATTTATGAAGTCGGCATCTCTTACTACGGCAGAACTTATGAAGAAGGAAAAAAAATCGGTTGGCGCGACGGATTGAGAGCGTTTATTTGCATGATCAAATATTCCTTCATCCGGAAAAGCTAAAATTATTCAGGATGAAAAAGAATTTAATTTGCCCCCGCTTATTGTAAATTTTATATTACTTTTGTACTTCAATTTTATTTCGTCATAATATAAAAAAGTTTATCACATGAATACAAAGGTTCCCTTTAAAGTCTTTTCGGGTACAAGTTCCCGCTATCTGGCAGAAAAAATCTGCAAATACTTGGATTGTGATTTAGGGCAAATGAACATCGAACATTTTGCCGACGGCGAATTTTCCGTTTCGTATGAAGAATCGATTCGCGGATCGCATGTTTTTCTTATCCAATCCACATTCCCCCATTCCGATAATTTGATGGAACTTTTATTGATGATTGACGCTGCCAAACGGGCTTCCGCCAAATCTATCATCGCCGTTATTCCCTATTTCGGCTGGGCGCGTCAGGACAGGAAAGACAAGCCGCGGGTCGCCATCGGCGCCAAATTAGTAGCCGATTTGTTAGGAAAAGCAGGGATCAACCGGTTGATAACAATGGATTTACATGCCGATCAGATTCAAGGATTCTTTGATGTGCCGGTCGATCATTTATACGGTTCCCGTATTTTCATGGAAGAAATCAAATCGTGGAAACTGCCCAATCCGGTTATTGCTACTCCGGACGTAGGCGGAACGAAAAGAGCGAATGCTTATGCTAAACACCTGAATATCCCAATGGTGATTTGCTATAAATTGAGGAAAAAAGCAAATGAAGTATCGGAAATGAAGATTATCGGCGATGTAACCGGCATGGACATTATTTTAGTCGACGATATTGTGGACACCGCCGGCACCATTACCACTGCCGCCGATTTGATGATAAAAGAAGGCGCTAATTCCGTGAGAGCCATTGCCTCCCATGCTGTCATGTCGGATCCGGCATCCACTCTGGTCGGCCATTCCGCCCTGACGGAAATAATATTTACCGATACAATCCCTTATTCGAAAAAATGCGAAAAAGTAAAGATAATATCGGTTGCCGAACTGTTTGCAACAGCTATCCGAAGGGTCTGTAATAACGAATCCATCAGTTCTCTTTACTTGATTTGATTGTTTACCCGCAGGCGCTTCCGGTTTCTCTACTCGAAACGTATTGTTTTAGCCGGCAATATTTTGGCTACCAAATAAGAAGGGCCGGTCAACATCAGCAACGTAACAATCAAAGCGCCTGCATTGATTAACAGAATATACAGCAGATTCAAATCGACGGGAACTTCGGGCACATAGTACGTTTCCGGATCCAATTTGAACAGGCCGAATTGTTTTTGGATGAAAATGACGGCAAAAGCAATCGCATTTCCCCACAGCAGGCCTTTTCCAATCAAAAATACCGATACATAAAGAAATATTTTCCTGATGCTGCTATTGTTTTCACCCAAGGCTTTCAGGATGCCAATCATATTCGCTTTTTCGAGGATGATAATCAACAGTCCCGAAATCATGGATAAACCGGCGACTATCACCATTAACAGTAAAATGACTGCGACATTCATATCCAAAACGTCTAACCATGCAAAAATCATGGGATTCAGGTCTTTGATAGAACGGATATAAAAACTGTTTTCCAAGCGGTCTCTCCGGGTTTGAAGTTCGTAATACAGTTGCAAAGCCGTATCATCCAAGCGGTCGTAATCGTTTACCTGCAATTCCAAACCGCTGACCATGTCCTTGTCCCAACCGCTCAATCGCCTGATTTGTTTAATATCGGAAAAAATAAACAGCTTATCGTAATCGACAAAGTTGGTTTGGTAGATGCCGGTTATCGTAAACCTGCGGGCGCGAACCGGTTCTTGAATGAAATAAGTAACGAAAGAATCGCCTAAATTCAATTTCAGTTTATCGGCAATGACTTTGGAAATAAGGACGTTGTTTGTTGTTGAATCGGGGCCGACAGTCAGCGCTTCGCCGGCTATCAGGTTTCGGCGGAAAAAATTCCAGTCGTAATCTCCATCAATTCCTTTCAGGATGATTCCCTGCGAATCGTTGTTCGTCTTGATTATTCCCGGTTTAGTGGCAAATTTCTGAACGTGGCGAATTTCCGGCATCCGGCGGAGTTCGTCCAGTAAAGTATCGCTTACGGCTATCGGATGTGTTTCGTAGGAGATATTACTGTCGAGGTTGGTCAACTGAATGTGCGAACCGAAGCCTATGACTTTGTTTCGGACTTCTTTTTTGAAAGCAATCACAACGGCCACGGAAAGAATCATGACTGCGATTCCCAAAGCCATACTGACGATGGCTACGCGAATGGCGGGCGGCGAAACTTTGCGTTCTCCGTCTTTATTGGAATAAATGCGCTGGGCGATAAAAAATTCGGCGTTCATTGTTTCATTTTTTTGAAATGGATGGCTGTCCAATCCGATTGTTCTCTGGAGGAGATAAAACTCAAATTGTATTTGTTACAGGCACAGGTAATTACTGCCCGGTCGTCCGTATAAAATCCGCTCATGAAGAGGGAAGCTCCCGGACGCATGGATTGAACGTAGCGGTGAATGTCGTTCAGCAGGATATTCCGGTTGATATTGGCGAAAATAATATCGTAACTTTCTTTTTCCAAAAGATTTGCATCGCCATGCGCAACTCGAATGGAAGGCGTATTGTTCAACCGGATATTTTCCAGTGCGTTTTTGTACGCCCACTCGTCATTATCAATGGCCGTTGCCGGATGGGCGCCTTTCTTGCTTGCCAGAATAGCCAGAACAGCCGTTCCGCATCCCATGTCGAGAAAGGAGCGATTATTTAAATCCTGTTCCAGCAAATAAGAAACCATCAACGACGTAGTCGCGTGATGACCGGTTCCGAACGCCATTTTCGGGTCAATGACAATGTCGTAAGGCAACTGCGGAATATCTTTGTGGAAAGAACTGTGGATAATAACCTGATTGTCAATAATCACCGGCTGAAAAAAATGTTTTTCCCATGCTTCATTCCAATCCACGCTTTTTATCCGTTCGACGCTGTATCGAACTTGAACATCCGGCAACGGAAAATTTTCCAAAACCCCGGCGATTGCCGCTTCGGAATAGTTTTTTTCGGGAACAAAAGCGTCTAACCCTTTGCCGGTTTCCATAAAACTCTCAAAACCAATATCGGCCAGCAATGCCGAAAGCACATCGCGGTGGATTTCCGTAGGGGGCGTGATTATTAAATTTACTTTGTAATAATTCATTACGATTCGTTTATTTTAGAATGGGACACAAAATTAGATGAATATCCTGAGATTTCCAAGCGCATGAAAATAAAAATCAAGTGCTTTTATTGCCGGTCGTCACGGAAGGGGGCTTCCGGTCGTCACGGAAGGAGGCTTCCGGTCGGTGCGGAAGGGAGCTTCCGGTCGGTGCGGAAGGGGGCTTCCGGTCGTTGTCGCTAAATTCAATTAAGGAATACGAAATAAACCGCGATTCAATACTTTTTTACTACTTTTGCGGCGCATAAAATCGTAAGAAGATGATCGATTGGAAAAAGAATACCGCATTATTTTTAACCGGACAGGCTTTATCGCTTTTGGGCACAATGGTTGTTCAATACGCTATATTATGGCATGTAACCCTCAAAAGCCAATCGGGAACAATGATGGCTTTTTTTACCATCGCCGGATTTCTCCCCATGTTTTTTATTTCTCCTTTTGCCGGCGTATGGGCCGACCGGTTTAACCGGAAATATATCATCAACATAGCCGATGGCGCAATCGCGTTGGTCAGCCTGTGTGTCGCCGTTTTTCTCCTGTCCGGTTTCGACAGTTACGGACTTCTTTTGTTTTGCGCACTGGTGCGTTCCCTCGGACAGGGAGTACAAACGCCTGCTGTTGGCGCGTTTATCCCGCAAATTGTCCCTCCGGAACATTTGACTAAAATAAACGGTTTTCAAAGCAGCATACACTCTTTCGTCAATTTAATCTCCCCGATGCTAAGCGGCGCTTTGATGACTTTCACTCCTTTGGCAACGTTGTTTTTTCTGGACGTCGTTACTGCCGCCATTGGTATCGTGATTGTTTTCTTTTTTGTGAAAGTTCCGGTAAAAACGAAAGCGCCCAAACAAAAAGAAACCGCTTATTTTCACGATCTAAAAGAGGGATTGAACTACATAAAAAAGCACGGATATGTATTAAGAATGATCGTTATTTCCGCGCTGTTTACATTCCTGATTGCTCCCGCCGCTTTTTTAACGCCGCTTCAGGTAGCGCGCAATTACGGCGCCGAAGTATGGCGGCTTTCTGCGATTGAAATTGTTTTTTCGGGAGGAATGATTGTGGGCGGCATTTGGATAGGAATGTGGGGCGGTTTCAAAAACCGGATATATACGATGGCATTTTCCTGTTTGCTGTGCGGGCTTTTGTCTATCGGATTGGGACTGTGGCCGCAATTTTGGCTGTATCTCGTCATCATGGCGGTAACGGGGCTGTTTGTTCCGCTCTATAATGCGCCGTCGATGGTATTGTTACAAACCGGCGTTGAACCGGCTTTTATGGGAAGGGTCATTTCGGTATTCGTGATGGTGTCCAGTACCATGATGCCTTTGGGTATGCTTGCTTTCGGGCCTATTGCAGACAAGGTTTCAATTGATATGCTGCTTATCGTAGCCGGTATTCTGATCTCGCTGTTGAGTATTCCGATGGTAACAAGTAAAACGCTGCGGGAAGCGGGAAAAAGGCATTTACAAACTTATCGGGAGAATATTCGGACAACGTTTTAGCGTTTTGCAAAGGGCAACGCCTGTTTAGCGGCGTTGCCGATGCTCCAAATCTTGTTACTTCCGGAAAGGCGGCTTCACCACCACCGCTTCGATGTCCCGGTTGCGGATGCGGACAAAAATCGCTGTTCCCAGCGCCGCATATTCCGGTTTGACATAGCCGAAACCAATGGCTTTTTTAGTTGAAGGAGAGATGGTTCCAGACGTAACGCTCCCGATGATTTCGCCGTCTTTATTTACGATTTCGTATCCGTGGCGGGCAATGCCTTTGCCGACCATTTCAAATCCGGCCAATTTGCGGGGAAGGCCTTTTGCTTTTTCTTCTTCCAGCAGCGGACGGGAAATAAAATTATTGCCTTCGGTAAACTTCGTAATCCACCCCAAACCGGCTTGCAGGGGAGACGTCGTATCGTCCAATTCGTTGCCGTACAACGGGAATCCGGCTTCGAGACGCAACGTGTCGCGCGCGCCCAACCCGATTGGCCGGATGCCAAATTCGGCGCCGGCTTCAAAGACGGCTTTCCAGATTGTTTGGGCGTCTTCGGGATAAAAATACAGTTCAAAACCGCCGCAACCCGTGTATCCGGTGTTGGAAATAATCACGCGGTCGACGCCGGCAATCTTCCCCGTAACAAAGGAATAATAAGGGATTTTCGACAAATCGACCTCCGTCAGCTTTTGCAAGGTTTTCAAGGCTTCCGGGCCTTGGATCGCCAGTTGCGCCGTGCGGTCGGAGGCGTTTTCCAGTTCGGCGCCTTCGGTGTTGTTTTTCACGCACCAGTTCCAGTCTTTTTCGATATTGGAAGCGTTGACCACCAACAGGTATTTTTCTTCTTCGTAGTGATAAACCAGCAGGTCATCCACGATTCCGCCTTTGTCGTTCGGAAAGCAAGTATATTGCGCTTTCCCGACCGGAATGTTGGCGACGTCGTTGGAAGTGATTTTCTGAACGAGGGCAAGCGCTTTCGGCCCTTTCACCCAAAATTCGCCCATGTGCGAAACGTCGAACACGCCGACGTGATTGACGACCGTGTTGTGTTCTTCGATAATCCCCGTCGTATATTCGATGGGCATATCGTAACCGGCAAATTCATGCATCTTTGCGCCCAGCGCGTAATGCGTTTCTGTAAATGGAGTTTTCTTCATATTTTATTCAATAATTCTACTATTTTCACAATGACTTTCACGGCTTTTTCCATCGACTGCACGGGAATCCATTCGTAGCGGCCATGGAAATTCAATCCGCCGGCAAAGATATTCGGGCAGGGCAATCCCTTGAACGAGAGCTGTGCGCCGTCGGTTCCTCCGCGAATCGGTCGCACGAGCGGTGTGAGTCCGATTTCCTTCATGGCGTTTTCGGCCAAATCCACGATGTGTTTTTTCGGCTCGACAATTTCGCGCATGTTGCGGTATTGCTGTTTGATTTCCAGCGCGACGGTGTCGTCCGGATAAATCGTGTTGAGATAAGCGGTTATATCTTGAAGGCGTTTCAAGCGCCGTTCAAATTTATCCTGGTCGTGATCGCGAACGATGTACGACAGGGTGGCTTCTTCGACCGTTCCGGTCATTCCGGTCAGGTGGAAGAATCCTTCGTAACCCTCCGTATGTTCCGGTCGCTCCTGCGGGGGAAGCATTCCGGCCAATTGCAAAGCGATCAGACTTGCATTCAGCATTTTGTTTTTCGCATATCCCGGGTGAACGTTCCGTCCTTTTATCCTGACCTTGACGCCGGCAGCGTTGAAGTTCTCGTATTCCAGTTCGCCGGCTTCACCCCCGTCGATGGTGTAAGCCCATTCGCAACCGAATTTTTCCACGTCGAATTTAGACGCGCCCATTCCGATTTCTTCGTCGGGATTGAAGGCGATACGGATTTTCCCGTGCTTGATTTCGGGGTGGTCGATCAGGTATTGGACGGCGGTCATGATTTCGGCGATTCCGGCTTTATCGTCGGCGCCGAGCAGTGTCGTCCCGTCGGTTACGATGAGGTCTTCGCCGATGTGATTCCGCAATTCGGGAAACATCGAAGGCGAAAGGATGATGTTTTCTTTTTCGTTGAGCAGGATGTCTTTTCCGTCGTAATTTTCTACAATTCGCGGTTTTACGTTAGCGCCCGACATATCGGGACTCGTATCGAGATGCGCAATGAAACCGATAGTAGGAATCTTTGCCTCCGTATTGGCGGGCAAAGTTGCCATTAAATAAGCATGTTCATCTAAAGAGATTTCCGTCAGTCCCATGGCTTCGGCTTCGGCTTTCAGGGCTTTTGCCAGAACCATTTGCTTCGCCGTACTCGGCGTGGCGGTAGCCGTTTCGTCCGATTGGGTATCGAAGGAAACGTAGTTAAAAAAACGATTAACAACTGTCATATTTTTATTATTTTATGGTAATTTCAGCACAAATATTAAGTCTAAAACCGGTTTCATTACGAAATTTCTCCATTTTCTCTTTCAAGCTGAAGTGATAATAGGGATGTTTTCCATTCGCAAGGAAAGCCATTTTTTTGGAAATACAAGCGACAGAATAAACACTTGTTAAATTCGAAATGCTTGTTTTAAGCTGCTCTATTCCATCCGTAATCCAATCTTTCCTTACGTTTTTCAACTCAACAAAATATAAATCGTATATCGCTTGCGGCCGCAGGCATATCAATAATGCATCGCATTGCGATTCAATGTCTTTGCTGTTTGGTTTATAACAAATGATGTTTTTATCTACCGGAACAAAATAAATACTCCGGTTATTTTTATTTTCTATTTTAGCAACACCTTCATCATAAGAAACTTTCTTTACCGGTTCTTCCGGCAAATCGGGATCATCATAAATTCCAAAACTCGTTGTCAGGTGGTCAAAACAACCGGTTGCAAATAAATCAAACTTCATTGTCTTCTTCTATTTCTTGCAGTTGGCCGTATAAAAAATTGGTGTCGGCAAGCAGCGTATTCAGCAAATTTTCATCCGAAGGGATACCATTACAGGCAGGCAAAATTCGGATTGTCCCGTTGTCATCAATTTCATAGATGCACACTCTGTCCGCATCAATACAGGATGCAAGCGGAACAATCCGGCTCAGTTCAGTCGATTGGTCAGGTATCTTATCCACTATGTCTTTAGCTTTAATAGCTAAGGTTAAATAGCTGATAATATAAGGACTGTGTGTATTCAAAAGAAGCCGGTTTCCTTTGGTTCGATTCAAAAGTTCAATCAGATAAAACAAAATATTCTTTTGGGATTGGGGATATAGATTTTGTTCAATTTCCTCGACAATATTAAAGAAACATTCTTTTTTAAATTTAGAGGACACCAATTGTAAGGAAGCCATTTTAACATCTTCCGATAAGTTTTTATCTAACAGAATTTTTTCGACTTCGGTTTCCAGCATTTTTCTTTCCGTCAAACTTATTTCATTCTTGGAAGAAACGTTTTCTTTCGAGATAGATTGAGCCAAATTTTGAGAAACGATGAACAATGGAACTAAGGATTGTATGCCACTCGACGCTTCCGACAGTCTTATCTTGTAATCTTTTCCACTGATATACGCTAATTTATGCTGAACATTGTATTCAAACTTTGCTTCTTTCAGCGGCAATGCGACGCCGTCTTTATACGCAATTTCCGCCTTTTCAAATTCTTCGGAGAAAGTGTATAACGGCGCCGGCAACGACTTTAATACCTGATAACGATCGACGGCGCTTAAAAAATTGCGTTCCGCCGGAACATACATGATTTGAGGCACCAAATAATTTTCGTTTTGCAAATGGTTGATCGTAAATTTATCATCCCTGTATTCAAACTCATAAACATGACCAATGAAATGAATGTATGAATTTGAGGTGAAATAATCGTCTATTTTTTGATATTTGCAATACTTGTTTTTGAAAGTGGATACACTCAAAGAAGATGCTTTTACATAACCGCGAAACAACGCTTTTTCCAACCAGCAGAAAGTGGATATTAATTTGGCGACGGTACTTTTTCCGGTTCCCTGATTGCCGATAAACACCGTAAGGTCATTTATTTGAATATAACCATCGCTATCAATTAATCCGTTTCGGACAGGGCCAAAATTTTGAATTTTTATTTGCATACCGCTCAGGTTCACTTTGCTGTTTATTCCCGAATCCTTTCTGCCTGTTCGATTTGCAGGGTTTTTGTCGGCTGGTCGCAAACTTCCGTCGGACCAAAATACTGAATGGGGCCGGGATAGACGTAATCGGTTTCGACGGCCCAAGCATCTCTTTGGGAGGCAAAGGCTTTGAAGGGCGCGCCATCTAATTTGACTAAAGCTTTTTGGATGACGGGTTTCATTTCGCCGTGACGGCGTTCCATGTTCATCATCATCGT
>JAISNS010000205.1 GCA_031276105.1 Dysgonamonadaceae bacterium | reverse complement strand
ACTTCCGTTTTCGATGCTGAAGCCGGTATTTCGTTAGACAACAATTTTGCAAAAATCGTTTCCTGGTACGACAACGAATGGGGTTACTCAAACAAAGTACTCGAAATGGTTCGCGTAGTAGCAAAGTAAAAAAATATTTTTTTTAAATTATTAATAACAGGCGAGAGGTTGTTTGAATAAGTTGTAAAAACCGAACAAACAACCTCTTATTTTTTAACCTCCCTAATTATAATAAAACCTAAAATCCGCAAGTAAACTTATATCTCCGTGCAACTCTGTGCCTTCTCTGTGTAATAAATAACACAGAGTTACACAAAGAACCACAGAGTTCTGAAAATTCGTGTGGGGATATTTAAGGTAAAAAAATACATTCCCAATTATTAATCCCGCTTCTTTTGTTAATATTTTCATAATTCAGAGTGCATTGTGAATATCTTTTTATGGAATGAAAGCCTCCGTATGTAAAATTTCCATTATATTTGCATATTTTATGTGTGCATACTGCAAGAGATGACAAGAAAATCATGAAGAAATCAATTGGAATAGATTTAGGCACCACTAATTCGGTTGTCGTAATTAAAGATACAAGTGTAAAAATCATTCGCAATAATGAGAATGAAGAACTGACAAGATCGTGTGTGGGCATCCGCAACGAAGAGATATTGGCCGGACGGACAGCGTATCAATTGATAAAAAGGGATCCCATTAATACCATTTTGTCGGTAAAACGTTTAATGGGAGGCGCAGTCAACGACAAAATGGTGCAAAACATGATAAAAAGTCCGTACTATAAATATGGAATCACTTCGTTGAAAGGAGGAACAGACGATTCGGTTGCAATCGTAATGGCTGGCAAACAATACACCCCGGAACAAATAAGCGCCGAAATCTTAAAAAAATTAAAAGCCGACGCCGAAGCAAGGCTTCAGGATGAAGTTACCCACGCAGTTATTACCGTTCCTGCCTATTTTACTGAAAAACAGAAAAATGCAACTAAAATAGCCGCTCAATTAGCCGGATTGAAAGTGAAAAAACTGTTAGCCGAACCTACCGCTGCCGCCATTGCATACGGCGTAGATAATATCCGGCAGGGAGAAGCTAAAACCGTTCTTATTTACGATTTTGGAGGCGGAACTTTCGACCTTTCTATCCTGAATATTGTGAATGGACAATACATCGAAGCCGGAACCGGAGGCGACCGTTGGCTGGGAGGCGATGACATTGACCGGAAACTCCAACAACTCATTATCAATAAGGCACAAAAACAGTACGGCATCAGCGATTTACAGGCTTTAATAGACCATCTCCCCGACAAAAAACGGTATAACTTCGAGGGAGAAATAAAAATAAAAACCGAAGAAGCAAAAATACAACTCAGCTCGTCCCAATCGGCGCCGGTCATTATCGACGGAATATTGGAAGATGAAAACGGAGAATCGATCGATATTGACGTAACGATTACCCGCGAAGAATTTGAAAAAGTAATCAGCCCGCTAATCGAACGAAGCATCGACTTAATAGAAGAATTGCTGAAGGAAGTTCGTTATGATATAAGCATGATAGACAGCATTTTATTAGTCGGTGGAACTTCCTGTATTCCCCTGGTGAAACAAATGTTGATGGAAAAATTCGGCGTGGGAAAAGTTAAAATATCGGAAAAACCGATGCTCGCAGTTGCTGAAGGAGCCGGAATTTTGGCACACCGTCTGGGCGACGAATATGAAAAAACAGCCCCCGTCCAATCGGTTGTTTCGGAAATTTCTTACAGCACGAACCATAACTATTTCATTGAATTAAGAGAAGGATTCGATCGAATCATAGAAAAACAAATGCCCCTGCCCTACAATTTGGTTCGAACGTATAAAACCACGATGAACAATCAGAAAATCGTGAAAGTAAGTTTGTATGCCGACGTGGAAGACGGCCGGAAAGAAAAACAAACGATGGGATTTTTCACAATAGACAATGATTTGCCCACAGGAAGCGAAATCGTATTCGATATTACGCTGGGAATCGAAGAAGGAGAAATTTTTCACATCAAAGCCTACCCAAAAATGAACAAATCGAAAGAAAAATCCATTGTATTAGGGAGAGGGTATCAAGATTCGAAAGCGCTGGAATTTATTTCAGACAGTTTGGAAAAAATGATAAACAGCGATTATTCGGAAAAACAACGCGATTTCTTCATTAAAGCCGTGCAAAAAGAAATCGAAAAAATAAACAGTTTGAATATCAATGCTATTGACCGGAAAAGATGGGAACAAGTCAGCGCCAATACCTTTGCGGCTTTCGAAGAAGCCGAAAGGATTACGGACGATGTAAATGACGAAGAATTAACCATCCTTTTCGCGCTGATACTGTTAAATGAATATTCCGACATACTCGGCGCCGAAAGAGCCGGTAAAATACAGCAGGTATTAAACCTGGCAAGAAACGAAACAGACGCGCAGGAAAAAAAACAGGAACTTCAACTATTGAAAGAACTCACAAGCGAATTTACGGTTCTGATTACGCTATTTACCGTCAAAGTAGCCGCAGAGCAAATCATGCAATACAATTCGTCCGACGCCAACAAGCTATCACAAATGCATAATCAGATAGTTTGCTGTTTCAGAGAAGAACGAATAAACGAAGTTTTAACGCTTTTAAAAGAAGCATTGATGCTGAGAGACAAATATGGTATTAGCGATATTTCGGCAAGTATATACGTAACTAAAAACGGATATTAACATGAAATATAATTGTCCGATATGTAATCAGGCCGGATTACCGGATTATAAAATTCAGCCCATTCAATGTCCGCAATGCAATACGGATTTGAAACCGTATTGGCTGCTCAATTCCATCGCAAAAAGACAGAAGCGAAACAAAATAAATAAGTTAATTATCGCCGTTTTAGCGATAACCTGCCTCGCATTACTTTTGCTCCTTTCGAAAAATTCGGCTGATTATAAGCGCCAATACAATGCCGCCGACCGGGAAATCGCCCCTTTATTATATAACAAATTGTCAAACATTAAATTAATCCGACATTAAATGACTTATCCATTATTCATTATTATTGTTATTATTATCGGATACTTTTGGTATCAATCAACTTCAACGGCTCAATTTATGAGAGCGCTATCGTTCTTGAACAAGCAACGCACCATTGAGGCCGTTTCAATATTCGAAGATTTATTCGAAAGACATCCCGACGCCCCTCTCAAACTGGCCGAATGTAAAATGAAGCAGGGACTCGAATACCTGTCTTACGACAAAGTCATTGCCAAAAGTTTCTTCGAGCAAGTAATTGATATTAAAAAACAGGCGCCGCCAAAAGCGCAAAAAAAATCATTCGACAAGTTAGAAAAACGGGCATATTTGGAGATTGCTAAAATAGACTTCAATCTCATTATAAATGAACCTTTTACGCAAAAAAAACTATACCGTATTCACGAAAATCTTCAGTTCATAGACAATGCGCCCCAAAAAGGATTTGAAAACGATTTTTTCGCTATCAGCCAAAAATATACGCAGGAATTAGCCGAATTATATTATTTTTTCGGGAAAAACTGCGAAAAAGAACGCCAATTAATCGAAGCGGTACAGTTCTATACGAAAGTGATTAATTTAGCCAACGTACCCGTAACCCTGAAAAACGACGCCTCGGCCCGGCTGGGAATTTGCAAATTAAAACAGGAGGAAGAATCGGACGAAAACCTGCTCGGCAATATTGAAAACGCTTCGGAAGAGATTAAAAGGGATTTTTATTTCAGATATGCGAAAAATTTGATCCGGGAAAAAAATTTCGAGAAAGCCGAATCAATTATCCAAGAACAATTGAATATCGATTCGCCGGTCATTGAAAAACTGAAAAAAATTATTCATTCTACGAAAATAGAAACTGTTAAATCGAAAATAGACCAAATCAACCAAACCATCGACAGCTTTTATGAAAACACGTTTACAATGGATGACTTAAAACAATTTTACGACAGTTTGGATGCGGAAATCAACATAATCAAGACCGTGATCCCGACCATCTCCGAAAAGCTCAACCAAATGAAACCAAACCTCTTTAATCGCTTATTAACTAATTATATTGAAGAAAAAAAATTCGCCAATGCCATCAATATTATTCAAAAATACCCTTCCTTCTGGGAAAATCCCGAATTATTGAAAAATCTGGGAATCTGCAGCTACGGCTACGCAAGTCAGGGAAATCTGGATGAAAAAAATTACAAAATTATTATTTCCTATTTCCTTACCGCTGTTTATTCGGAAAAAGCCATGATAAAATCGCTGGAACAGATAAGCCGGAAAGACAACTATACATACACGCTTGTCGAATTAATCACAACTTGTAAATACCCGGAAAAATTACCGTCCAATATCAATTATGACGACGTTTCCGAAACAAATATTTCCATTGGGGCAACTCAAAAAGAATTGCTTGCACAATTCGAATCGCTCTTGTCGCAAAAAATAAACAATCCCAACCTGATTAATATTGCCCACAGCTTCTTTTCTTCCGAAAAAGAAGCGACCGAACGATTAATAAAAGTCGTTAACAAAGACATTTTGTGTGCAAGTCCTTATTTTGCAAGAATTTTCGGCATCAACAAAACGCTAACGACTATCCTGACCGAAATCTACGAAAATGATAAAAACGAAGACGCATTAGAAGCCGGAATTCCTTATATAACCGAGGACTCCAATGCGTACATAAAATCGTACGCCATCGTAAAAGAATTGATTTACAAAGCAGTAAAAGCTATTCAAAACGAAGACCTGGCAGAATTAAAACTGCTTAATTCCAGGGGAAAATCAAATCTTGTTACGGAATATACCCAAATAGCCACAAAAGCCGAAGAACTTTTATTCAAATCCATTGCCTCCAAAATTAACAACAGCTACGAAGACGACCGTTTGATTCCTTTAATGGAAGAAACAATCTGTTTCTCAAGTAAAAACGAAAAACTCAGGCGGCAATATTCGGTCTATATTGCCAACTTTTGTATCAATAAAATAAATGCCGGAGTCATGGACAATTCGAAAGCGCTGGCGCTGATGAAATCGGCTTACATGTATTCGCCCGATAACGCCAGGATATGCCGGAATTTCATTACGCTCATCAAATTCAACCTGATCGACATTGTGAACAATAAAGCGCAGAATATCACGGAAATATACCGTCTGTTGGATGAAACGTACTCCAATCGTTCCACTACATTCAAACAGGAAAGCGTCGAACTGGAAAAAGTTCGGAATGATATATTGAACGAATTATCGAAAAAAGGAGCCGATTTGTCGCTATTTGAAGACAGTCAAGCCTCCAACTTAATGGCGGAAAATAATTCAAACGCCCGGATAGAAAAAACGAAAGAAGTTTTATCGTATCTCAAAAAATTGAGCGAAATATAATTTTACAAGTATATAAATAGTATGAACAATCCATATCAAATACTCGGTATAACTCAAGATGCAGATAATAAAGAAATAATGGAAGCTCAGAAAGTTGCCATGATGGAAAAAAAATTTCCCCTCACCGAAATACATTCGGCGATGCGGCAACTGCTCGACCCGGCCAAACGGTTAGCCGCCGATTTCATGTATCCGGCAAAAATCAAAAACCAAAAACCCCAAAAAATTACCCTTGATGTTGATATTGCCGATTTAAATATCGACAACATCAGCGACGATTCTTTCGATTCTTTAAACTAATCCGAAATGAATGCGATTAAAGAACTGGAAAATATCATCAAAAGTAATCTTTTATCAATCAATAACCTGACTAATCAAATCGAACAAAAAGAAACGGAAAAAAACGACCTGCTAAAAGAAATGGCTTTAGGCATCATCGACGTCATTGATTCTTGCGAACGATTGGAAGAATCAATCATTGAAAAAGGCCGGAATAAAAGCAAAGACGTTTCCAAAATCATGAAACGCTACCGCATTATCCACACCAAATTG
>JAISNS010000305.1 GCA_031276105.1 Dysgonamonadaceae bacterium | reverse complement strand
AAAGGCTCTGTGATCCGGCAATTGAAAGACATCGGGCGCGAGTTGATTATTCCGAAAACCGTTTTTTCACGAAAAGAAATCATGAAAGACAGCCGGCTCCTCTGGCTGGCGCTGTTGGGACTTGCCCCCGCTTTTCTGATAGGTATTTTTTCGGCGGTTCCCGCCATCACCTTTTATGTGATCTCCCTGTATTTTTCCATTATTTGGGGACTGTTCTTTTTCTATTTTTTCAAAACGCCGCAAATCAAAACAAAAACAACGATAGCCCTGTTTTTTATCCTTCAGGCGTTTGTATTCCTGATATGGGATATTTTGCGCCTTCCTGCGTGGCCGGGCATTCATCTGTTGTACAGCCTGACGGAAAGTAATCTTTACATCTTCCGGCTAACCGGATTTATTCTCGGAGTAGGAGTACTCGAAGAAGCCGTCAAAGCGTTGCCTTTGCTGCTGATTGTTTACCGGGCAAAAGAACCGTATATTCCGCAATCGCTGGTATTTTACGGTCTGATGTCGGGCATTGCATTCGGCGTATTCGAAGGCGTTCAATACCAAATGACGATTAATGCTCAGTTGGATTATGCCAACGCTTTTTTTATGAATGTCGCCAGGCTCACCAGTTTACCTTTTCTACATGCAATATGGACGGGTATGGCGGGCTATTTTATCGCATTTGCCAATTTGTACCCGAAGTACAGGCGGTCATTATACTTTTTAGCTCTGTTTATTCCGGCTATTATCCACGGATTATACGATACGTTGGGTTGGAGTATTTTGGGGCTGCTGCTTACGCTAACGAGTGTCATCCTGTTGATGAGTTACCTGAAACAGGGCGTCAACTATCAATCTAAGCTGTCTAAATGACGTATTACCAATTTATTAGTCTTTTTACTGTTCTTTTCTCTAAGGGGAAATAGTACAACTAATGGCGGTAAAAAAAACGGACAAGAAAATTGGTATAATCAAAACTTTATCTTACCTTTGCGCCTGCTAATACAAATATCAAATTAATACAATTTTTACATGGCAACAAAAATCAGATTGCAAAGACATGGTCGCAAAGGGTACGCGTTTTACCACATCGTGATCGCAGATAGCAGAGCTCCACGTGATGGAAAATTTATCGAAAGGATTGGTTCTTACAACCCTAATACAAATCCTGCTACAGTAGATTTAAAATTCGACAGAGCTTTGTATTGGCTGCAAGTAGGCGCTCAACCTACCGATACGACCAAAAATATCCTTTCTCGGGAAGGTGTGCTTCTTAAAAAACATTTATTAGGCGGCGTCGCCAAAGGCGCTTTCACTGAAGCGGAAGCCGAAAGCAAATTCGAAGCGTGGAAAAACGCAAAACAAAATGTGGAAAAGGAGAAAATAAGCACATTGTCCGAAACGGCAAGAGCTGAAAAGAAAAACCGTTTGGAAGCGGAAAAGGCTGTAAATAAGGCTAAAGCAGAAGCATTGGCGGCAAAAAAAGCCGAATTAATCAAAGCTGCCGCAAAAGCGGAAACTCCTGCCGAAGAAACGGAAGCCGAACAACCGGCAGCGGAAACTACTCAAGCATAATAGTTTTGCGTTTGAACACTATGGAAAAGTGACGCCTCAAAAGGGAGTCACTTTTTTTCTTTATGTATATAATCGTCTATTTTCAACGGGACAAAATCTTCTACGTTTTTCCCAAAAGATAATAATTCCCTCACGATGGAAGAACTGATGTGCGTCAGTTCGGGCTCGGTAAACAAAACAAACGTTTCTATTCCAGCTATTTTCCGGTTGACATCGGCAATACTTTTTTCATATTCGAAATCATTGACCGTCCGGATACCCCGCAATATGAACTGAGCGCCGACTTCCTGTGCGAAATCCACCGTTGTGCTTAGGTAACTTTGAACGCTTACCCGCGGTTCGGATTCAAAAAAACAGGAAATCATTTCCATTCGTTGCTCCAACGAAAAAAAGGTCTTTTTATTCGGGTTGACTCCAATAGCGATAATTATCTCGTCCACCAATTGCAATCCTCTATTTACCAAGGATAAATGTCCGAATGTAAACGGATCGAATGTGCCGGGAAATAAAGCTATTTTGGGGGTGCAAGCGGCAAGCGGTACGCGATGAAAAGAACCGAATTTATTTGTATCTGTATTCATAATGTCTGTCTTCCGAGAAATGTAACAACGAATCTTGAATTTCCAAGACTATTTTTTCTGCAAATATAAGCATTTTAAGTAATTATTTTACAAAAATAACTTATTTGGGCTGAATATATTCGGCCTTTTTTGCAAACATAAAGAATTGCACTATCTTTGTCATCGTTTGGGAGGCGAATAATCATTATAAATGAAATAATTATGGAAAATATTAAATTCGGCTTTAAGCCCACACATCCGGGTGAAGTCCTGAAAGATGAAATAGAATATCGCGGTATATCGCAAAAAAAACTTGCCGCACAAATGGGTATCTCCTATAGGATGCTCAACCAGATATTGAACGAACGTCGGCCGATCACAACGCAAATAGCATTACTGTTTGAGGCCGCCTTGGGCGTTCCTGCCGATTCGCTTATTCGCTTACAAACCAATTACAATATGCAAATAGCGAGTCAAGACAAATCTTTTGTCGAACGCCTTGCTCAAATCCGCAAAGTTGCCGTTGTAGTGTAATTCTCAACTTTTGTATCGTTTGGTCAAATTAAACATCTTCTTCAACGACCAAGTTGTTGATGATAAAATTTTGCCGTTCCATTGTATTTTTTCCCATGTAAAATTCCAGCATTTCTTTGACGGCGTCCGATCTTTTCATCGTTACCGGATCGAGGCGTAAATCTTTTCCTATAAAATGCTTAAATTCGGACGGAGATATTTCCCCCAATCCTTTGAAACGGGTGATTTCGGGATTCGGCGATAATTTTTCTATGGCAGAGAAGCGTTCTTCTTCCGAGTAGCAGTAAATGGTTTCTTTCTTGTTGCGCACCCTGAAAAGCGGGGTTTGGAGGATAAAAACATGGTTATTCTTAATCAGATCGGGAAAAAATTGCAAGAAAAACGTGATAATCAGCAAACGGATATGCATTCCGTCCACATCGGCGTCGGTAGCGATAATCACCCGGTTGTAGCGCAAACCTTCCAGTCCGTCTTCAATATTTAAGGCGTTTTGCAATAAATTAAATTCTTCGTTTTCGTAAACAATTTTTTTTGTCAGACCATAGGTATTCAACGGTTTACCGCGCAAACTGAATACGGCTTGATAGTTGGGATCGCGACTTTGTGTAATCGACCCGCTTGCCGAATCGCCCTCGGTAATGAAGATGCAGGTTTCGTCGAGGCCTTCGCCCTTGGTATCCGTATAATGCAGGCGGCAATCGCGCAATTTCCGGTTATGCAGGTTTGCTTTCTTGGCGCGTTCTTTCGCCAGTTTGGTTACGCCGGCAATCGCTTTTCTTTCTTTTTCCGATTCGGTTATTTTCCGTAATAAAGCGTCGGAAGTTTCCGGATTTTTATGCAGGTAATTGTCCAATTCCTTTTTTACAAAATCACCGATAAACCGGACAACTGTCTGACCTTCCGGCCCCATATCTTTCGATCCTAACTTGGTTTTTGTCTGCGATTCGAAAACCGGTTCTTCGACCTTGATCGCGATTGCGGCTGTGATTCCCATCCGGATGTCCGAATACTCGAAATTTTTGTTGTAATATTCTTTGATAACCCGGGAAACCGATTCGCGGAATGCACTTAAATGTGTTCCTCCCTGAGTCGTATATTGACCGTTTACGAAAGAATAATATTCTTCCCCGTACTGATTGGCGTGGGTAACGGCAATTTCGATATCCTCGCCTTCCAGATGAATGATTGGGTATAACGCTTCGGAAGTCATATTTTCGTTCAGCAGATCGACCAGACCGTTTTTGGAGAAGAATTTTTTTCCGTTATAATGAATTGTCAAACCGGTATTCAGGAAGACATAATTTTTCAGTAAAGTTTCGATGTATTCGTCCTTGAAGTGGTAATCCTTAAAAATTTCCTCATCGGGAATAAAATTAACCAGTGTTCCATTCGGCTCGGCAGTAGGCTGTATATCCGGATTTTCGACAGTTTTTGCCCGGCAATATTCGACGGATTTTGTTTCGCCGTCGCGGAAACTCTGTACCAGCATGTAAGATGAAAGGGCATTCACGGCTTTGATACCGACGCCATTCATTCCGACCGATTTTTTGAATGCTTTGGAATCGTATTTCCCGCCGGTATTCATTTGGGAAGAAACATCGACTACTTTGCCCAGCGGGATGCCGCGACCGTAATCGCGCACGGTAACGACGCCTTCTTCTATCGTGATGTCAACAGATTTGCCGTAACCCATCATATATTCGTCGATGGCATTGTCCAAGACTTCTTTCAACAGGACATAAATACCGTCGTCGGCATAATTTCCGTCGCCTAATTTTCCGATATACATACCGGGACGAAGCCGGATATGTTCCCACCATTCTAATTTTACGATATTTGTTTCATCGTAAACCACATGGTTGTTTGTTCCGTTCGGATTCATTTCATTCATAATACAGTTCTTGTTTACTCGTTTACTTGTTTACTCAACTGTTTTATAAAAGCGCGCCGGGTTCTGACATGTTTTACATCAAAATCAAGCCATTGCGATTGTACTTTTGTGTTCAGTTCCAATTCGGGATTACTTTCCGCATAAACAAATCCCATTTTATTAAAGACCGGTATCAAGTCGCAAAAAATTGCCGCGTTGACTCCTTTGCTTTGGTATTCGGGCAATATCCCGATAATGTAGAGATCGACTATTTCGCCTTTTCCGTACAGGGCTTTCAGTAAATGGAACCATCCGAAGGGGAATAATTTGCCTTTCGCTTTGCGCAAGGCTTTCGAGAGGCTCGGCAGCGTAATACCGATTCCGATCACGGCATCATCTTCTTCCCTGATTATTAAGGTAATCATTTCCAGTCGCAACATGGGGATGTACATTTTGACGTAATAATCAATTTGGCGGGGCGATAATTCCGAGTATCCGTAAAGCGGTTTATAAGCTTCGTTCCACAAGAGGAATATTTTTTTTGCGTAAGGCCAAATATCTTTTGTTTTTTTAAATTTTCGGATTTTCAGTCCATACTTTTTCAGGACAATTTCGGAGATTCGCCGGTATTTTTCCGGTATTTCCGGCGGGATTTGGATCTGAAATTCCTTCCAGTCCTGATCTTTCACATAGCCCAGTTTGGCCAAATGTTGCTGATAATACGGAAAACTGTAAGAGGTCGCCATCGTTCCTGTCCGGTCGAATCCCCAGACAAGCAGGCCTTCGTGGTCGAGGTCGGTAAAGCCCAGCGGCCCTTGGATACCGTTCATTCCCTTTCCGATAGCCCATTTTTCGACGGCGTCGAACAACGCTTTCGATACCTCTTCATCGTCGATAAAATCGAGGAAGCTGAAGCGTGCATATTGTTGGTTCCATGTTTCATTGGCCCGGTGGTTGATAATTCCGCCGATTCGCCCGACTATTTTATTGTCTTTGTATGCTAAATAATACACCGATTCGCAGAATTCGAAAGCAGGATTTTTTTTCCTGTCCAAAGTCATCAACTCGTCCGCCATAAGAGTCGGGACATGATAAGGACTATCTTTATATAAGCGGGTATTGAAAGCGACAAATTTTTTGAGCATTGATTTGCCGGTTACTTCCTTAATTATTATGGACATCTGCTTAGAATTTATTGTTTCAAGTGCGCAAATATACGCTCTTTTTTGTAATCTTGCAAGAACTT
>JAISNS010000272.1 GCA_031276105.1 Dysgonamonadaceae bacterium | reverse complement strand
CGAACTGATACACAATTCCGTCAAACATTCGGGCGCAAGCCAAATCAACGTTCAGTTAATACAGGAAGAGAAACGTATTTCGCTGAGTGTTCAGGACAACGGTTGCGGCTTCGATCCGGAATCCGCCAAACAAGGCGTAGGCCTGAAAAGCCTGCACGACCGGGTCGCCGCTTTCAACGGCCGGTTAGACATCGCCACCTCCCCCGAAAACGGCACGGAAACAACCATTGAATTAAAAATAACAAAACACTGACCGCATGATAATCATACAAATCGTCGAAGATCACAAATTGGTGGCAGACAGCCTAAGCCCGAGGATTAATGAATCGGGCAGGGTTTTGGTTACCGGGACATACTACAATTTGCAGTCCTGTCGCGAAGGCTTGGCGAATAGCATACCCGATATCCTCTTGCTCGACATTGACCTGCCCGACGGAAACGGGGTGGACTTTTGCGTCGAGGCGAAGAAGCGCTATCCGGTGCTGAAAATCATCATGTTAACAGGCTATAAGGAGTTTAACATTGTCAAACATGCTCTGCACAACGGCGCTTCGGGCTACATCCTGAAGAATGCCGAAATCGAAGAAATGCTTGCCGGTATCGAAATCGTCAACAGCGGCGAACAATTCCTTTGTGAAGAAATAGATGTTTTGTTGAAAGACAAGAAAAACGAACCGGTCATCTGGCTCACCGACTGCGAGAAAGTCGTACTGGATTATATTTCGAAGGGTTACACCCGGAAAGAAATCGCGGATTTGCGTTGCCGCGACGAAGAAACCATCAAAACCCACTGGCGAAACCTGCTCGTCAAATTCAACGCCAAAAATACAGCCGAATTAGTGAAAAAAGCCTGCGATATGAACTTCCTTCAACAAACAAAACAGGGTTAAGAAAAAAATACGTACTTTTGAATTGCATTTTTATCCGTTTGTGTGTAATTGGGAATTTAATGCTAACTTTGCACATAATTAATTTAACGATTTCGAAATGGAAACAACATTGGAAAAGAAAACATTAAGCGAAGAAACAAAAAACAAAGTTGCTTTCGTTACTTTTATTATAGAAGAGTTTGCCTCTGCGTTTAAGATGAATCGCAAGGACGCTTATCAATATTTAAAAAAGTATGGCGGACTTGATTATATCTTTGAATGTTGGTGGGCGCTACATATTGATAACCCTTATTGGGCATTACGGGATATTTACAAGGTCTGTTATAAAAATGGAGGATATAGATAAATGAGAGTTTTTCATGGCAGCGATACGTTTGTTCGGATAATAGATTTGTCTAAATGTAAGTTAGGACGTGATTTTGGGCAAGGTTTTTATGTAACCAAATTTTATCAACAAGCCGAAGCAATGGCATATAGAGTTGCCAAATGGAGTGGAAAAGAACCTGTTATTACCGAATTTGATTTTGACGAAATTGCATACGAAGATGATGATTTAAAACTATTGTCCTTTGATACATACGATGAAATGTGGCTTGATTTTATCATTTTGAACCGGAAAAATAAATTACGCAAACAAGTCCACAATTATGATATAATAGAGGGACCCGTAGCTGATGACGCCGTATCAATCCGCATCATAGATTATCTGAAAAACAAAGTAACTAAAAAAGACTTCCTTGATGAACTCAAATTCAAAAAACCCTCGCACCAACTTTGTTTTTGTACTTTTCAGTCGCTGCAAACACTCGCTATAGCGGTAGATTCAATCGCCGATGATATTTATCATGTGGATGATTTAATTATGCGACAACTAATGATTGATTTTGAGTTATCCGATATTCGTGCCGGCGAATTGTACTTTAATTCCAATGTATATTCGCAATTAATTGAAGAAAAGACAGGATTTTATCAGAAATCTTGGATGGAAATTTATAAAGCGATTATCAAAGAACTGAAATTGGAAAAATAAAAGTCCATGCAAAAATATAAAAAACTCCTCACAGCTATCGGTTTCTTTATTTTATTCGCTCAATCGGCGTTCCCCGTGCCTGCCTATCCTTATTTTTCGACTATTACTCAACCGGATGGAAAAATAATCACGGTAAAAATGAAAGGCGATGAACATATCAAATGGATGGAATCGGAAGACGGCTATTCCTTGTTATATGATAAGGAACATTACGTTGTCTATGCAACGTTGGATGAGAATGGCGATATGACGCCGTCGAACCTCCGGGTTTCCACTAAAAATACCCGCACTCCGGAAATAAACGATCAGCTAAAAAAGATACCGAAAGGCCTTCAATACAGCGGCAAACAAAAACAAATGCTCAGGCAAATCCGGCAAATGAAGGAAGAAAGCATTGCCCGGACGTCCCAACCTTCATTCCGTTCGGCCGTCGGACATGCAAAAGCTATCTGCACATTAATTCAATTTAAAGATAAATCCTTCACCCGCACCTTAGAGGAATTTGAAGCCTTGATGAATCAGGAAGGATACAACGCGAATGGAGCCAAAGGAAGCGTTCGGGATTTCTATCTGGAAAACTCTTATGGACAGTTGATCTTGGAAGTAACCGTTGCCGGTATTCATACATCGCTCAAAAACCATGCCTATTATGGCGAAAACGGATCCAACAACTACGACCTGCATCCGGAAGAATTAGCAAAAGAAGCTGCCGAATATACCTTCGATCAAATTGATCCTGCCGATTTTGATAACGACGGAGACGGCTATATCGATACGTTCCATTTTATTTATGCCGGTTACGGAGAAGAATCAAGCGGTGGACAAAATTGCATCTGGGCGCATAAATCCGGTTTTTATCCTGCTCTTACTTTCAGTGGGAAAAAACTGAATACCTATTCCTGTTCGCCCGAATTAAGAGGAAACAGCGGTTCGAATATCACCTTCATCGGGCCTATATGCCATGAGCTTTGCCATGTTTTCGGCGCACCCGATTTCTATGATGTTGATGGAGAGGATAATAGTGGTAACGAATTTTCAGGTACCGGACAATGGGATTTGATGGCCGGAGGCAGTTGGAATGGAAGTGTAAATGGAAAAGGTTCCCGCCCGGCTCATATCAATATGTATCAAAAAATAGCCTTCGGTTGGGTAAATCCGGTTGAATTAACCGCAACACAAACGATTACCGGTATGCCTAATTCGGCTGAAAATCCGGTAGCATATATTATCAAAACCCCTCGACCCGACGAATATTTCGTTCTGGAAAACCGTCAGAAAAGAGGGTTTGACACGAATGTCCCCGGTAATGGACTTTTAATTTATCATGTAAGTATCACACAACAAGATATCAACCGGAATACGGTTAATGATAAACATCCGCAAAAAGTATATCCGGTTTATGCGGCTTCTACCGTCGAACTTCCAACCGGAACGCCTGATTCTTACGGATTGATAAACAGCGCTTCATGTCCGTTTCCCGGCACAAAATCAAAAAAAATATTCAATCAAACGAGTACGCCGGCCCTGAAAACTTGGAACAATGATCCGATGACCAAATCCATTACCGGTATCACCGAAGCAAACCGGTTAATCTCTTTTCAATTTACGCTTAACTTACTTAATGTAACCGCCTCCGTATCAGGGAAAAAAGTAACTCTGAACTGGGACATTCCAAACGTTGCAAACCTCAAAGGATATAATGTTTATCGCGACAACACGTTGATTCTTACAACTACCGAAAACCTGTACCGCGATACGGTGAAAGAAAACGGCGTTTATACTTATGGCGTTAGCTTTTTATTCGAAAATTCCGAATCGGAAAAAGAAGAAATAACGGTATCGGTAGTTGCGGCAGCTGTCAACGCCATTGAAAAAAATCCCATCCGAATTTACCCGAATCCCATTGAAAAAGGAAACCGGTTAATCATTGAGGACAGCGACTGCTCAAAGGCTGATTTGCTCTTCTATAATCTTGCGGGACAATTAATTATGCAAAAGCAAATATCATCATCATACAGTCAATACACCATGAATTTACCTTCCGGCCTGTATCTTCTCAAGATAATCAAAGAGCATAAAACGGAAACGATTAAATTAATTGTCAAATAATTGAAACACATTTGAAATTATTATGAGAATTAGTTTTAATATCAACTTTCATACGATTTGGGGACAAACGTTGCATATCACCGGTTCTATCCCCGAATTGGGAGAATGGAACATTCCGGAAGCAAAAGAATTGATTCATACAGGCAACGGAAACTGGTCGTTTGAATTGGAATTGCCGGACGGCGATTTTTCTTTCGAATATCGCTATTTCGTGCGTTCGGGCAACCGGTTGATTTTCGAAGAATGGGAAAAAAACCATAAAATCGATCTGACAACTGCCGAACAGTCATACGAACTGTTGGATTACTGGCAAAACCGTCCCCGTAACATGGCCTTTTATTCTTCCGCTTTTATAAAAAGTTTATTTGCACATCCTTGCGATAAATTTGAGCGGGTGGTTAAAAGTAAAAAGAAAATTTTACTGAAAGTATTAGCTCCTTATATCGCCCCCAACCAAAGTTTGGCGCTTTTAGGAAACCAAAAAGAAATGGGAAATTGGGACGCCGGCAAGGCGCTCATCTTAAGCTGCGAAAATTTTCCCGAATGGTGGGTGGAATTTGACGCTTCCCAACTTCAATTTCCGGTCGAATATAAGTTCTGCATTATCAACAACGAAGATAAATCGATTGTGCGCTGGGAAAAAGGAGATAACCGGACGCTTCCCCTTCCTTATTCCAAGGACAACGGGTTGATTATCCTGTCGGGATTGCAATTTCGGGACGAAGAACCGAACTGGAAATGCGCCGGCCTGTCCATCCCCGTTTTTTCCCTGCGATCCGAAAACAGCTTTGGAATCGGCGATTTCGGCGATTTACGCCAAATGGTAAACTGGGTAAAATTGACCGGACAACGAATTATTCAAATCTTGCCCGTCAACGATACAACCGCAAGCTATACATGGTTGGATTCTTATCCATACAACGCAATTTCCATTTTCGCCCTGCATCCTTTGTATTTAAATATGGAAGCGATGGGCGAATTGAAAGCGAAAAAAAGAAAAGAATTTTACAAAAAGAAACAAAAAGAACTGAACGCTTTACCTGTTGTCGATTACGATTCCGTAAGCCGCTTCAAACGGCAATTTTTCCATGAACTCTACGAACAGGACGGCGAGGAAACCTTAGCTTCCGAAGCGTTTTCCGCTTTCTTCCATAAAAATGAAGACTGGCTGATTCCTTATGCCGCCTATTCCTTTTTAAGAGACAAAAACGGAACCGCCGATTTTCACCAATGGAAAGAATATGCGGTTTACAATCCGGCGCTCATAAAAGCGCTCTGCCGGCCGGAAGCTGCCGGTTATAAAACAGTCGCATTTTACTATTATCTTCAGTTTCATTTAGATAAACAACTGACCGGTGTACGTAATTATTGCCATTCGCAGGGAATTGTATTAAAAGGAGATATTCCAATAGGAATCAGTAAGATAAGCATTGAAGCTTGGACGGAACCAGCCTGTTTCAATACCCGTTTTCAGACAGGCGCTCCACCGGACGATTTTTCCGTCACCGGACAAAACTGGGGATTCCCGACCTACAACTGGGAAGCGATGGAAGCAAACCAATTCGAATGGTGGAAAAAGCGTTTCCGCAAAATGGCGGATTATTTCGATGCTTACCGCATCGACCATATCCTCGGATTTTTCAGGATATGGGAAATTCCCGATCACTCTATCGAAGGTTTATTGGGCTATTTCAGTCCGGCGCTCCCTTTCAGCCGGGAAGAAATTGAATATTCGGGGCTAAAATTCGATAAAGAAAAATTGACACGGGCGGCGATTCATGAGCAAAACTTGCCGAAACTGTTCGGCAAACACGTGTCCGAAGTCAAACAAAAGTACTTGAAACAGATTACGTCTGACCACTATATACTGAAAAGTCCTTTTGATACGCAAAGAAAAATCCGGGACTGTTTCGCCGGAAAGGAAGACGAAGAAAACCGGCAGATCAAAGCCGGACTGTTTGCCATTTGCAACGAAGTCCTGTTTATTGAAGATAAAAACAGCGATCATTATCATCCCCGCATTTCCGCCGCTTCCTCCTTTATTTACAGAGAGTTGGATAATCAGAATAAATACGCATTCGATTATTTATACCGCGATTATTTTTACCAAAGGCACAACGAATTTTGGAAAGAACAGGCCTACAAATGTTTGACGCCGTTAATCAACAGTACGGATATGCTGGTATGCGGCGAAGATCTGGGTATGATTCCCCAATCCGTGCCGGAAGTTATACGTAAATTACAAATTTTAAGTCTGGAAATCGAACGGATGCCGAAATTGCCCGGTACAGCATTTACTCCCTTGAAACACAATCCGTATCTTTCGGTTTGTACGACTTCCACCCACGATATGCCGGTTATTCGAGGATGGTGGAAAGAAAATAAAGCGAAAACGCAACAGTATTATAATGAAACGCTTAAAAGGGAAGGCGTCGCTCCGGCGGAATGTACGCCCGAAATTTGCGAACAAATCATTTCCAATCATTTGCTGTCGGGTTCCATGCTGTGCATTATCCCGTTTCAGGATTGGCTATCCATTGACGAAACCTTGCGGAATCCCGATCCGGATGCGGAGAGAATCAACATTCCTGCCCGGCCGCGCCACTATTGGCAATACCGGATGCACCTGACGATCGAAGAATTGATGAAAGCAGAAAAGTTGAATGAGAAAATCAAAAGGTTAACCGAACTGCGTTCGTAACAAAGAATCATTTCATCGTGCAAGAGCCGTTGAATACAGCGCCCGCCTCTATATCTACATACTTAGCTATTATTTCCCCTGTGAAAACGACCTGAGCTTTCAGGCTTACCGTTTCATTTACCTCAATATTTCCTTTTATTTTACCCATCAGGTCGGCGTTATTACAATAAATATTGCCGGTTATTTCGGCTTGGGGACCAACAATTACTTTTCCCGAACATTCGATATTACCTTCTATTTTCCCGTCGATACGGAAATCTTCTTCCGCTTTAACATCACCTTTAATCAATGTTCCCGGAGTAATAGAGTTATGGGCAGTTCCCTGTGGAACTGTATTCTTATTACTGTTAAGCATAAAATAAATTTTTATTTGCAAAAATACTATTTATTTATAAAGAAACAAACAAAAATGGGATATTAGCCGAATCTTTTTTTTAACATGACGGAAAACAGGCATTTCTGCACAATATTAACAAATACAAAAGAAGGCCTTTGTCTTATTGGAAAATTTCACGTAAATTTGCCGCCATGTTGCACAAAACAAGAGGCATTGTCCTGTACAGCTCCAAATATAGCGATACATATTCTATCGTTCATATTTTTACGGAAGAATTTGGTCCGGTTTCTTACTTAATCGCCAATGCCAAAGGGAAAAAGACACGTGTTCCCAAATCGGTTTTTTATCCTTTATCAATCTTGGATATGGAAGTGGAACACCGGAACCTTCAGGACATTCAACGCTTGAAAGAAGTCAAAATCCATACGCCGGTATTTTCGTTATTGAGCAATCCCGTAAAAAGCGCCATCGCTATTTTTTTAGCCGAATTTACCGGCAAAGTAATCAAAGAAGTCGAACAGAATAGGCAACTATTTGATTACCTGTTACATTCCATCCGGATTTTGGATTTGAGCGAAAAAAATTATGCCAATTTTCATTTAGTATTTATGATTCGTCTCAGTCTGTTTCTGGGCTTTTCACCCCATGCCGCCGGTTACAGGAAAGGGATGTTTTTTGATATGCAAAACGGTGTTTTTACCCTTTACAAACCGGCTCACATTCATTATTTGAATCCGGATGAAAGTGAATCTTTTTCGTTGCTGTTGCGGATGAATTATGAAAATATGGGCATATTCCGGTTTTCGCGGCACGAACGGAAAAGTATTATTTACCGCATTTTAGAATACTATCGTCTTCATCTGGTTGATTTTTCCGATTTAAAATCTTTAGAAATCCTTCATGAAGTTTTTGGCTGATTGGGATAATTGTTATACTTTTGCAGGCGAAAGAATGAAAATATTCGCTCATTTCGGATTCTTAATTTTCATGCCCTTGTAGTTCAATGGATAGAACGTTGGTTTCCTAAACCGAAAATTTGGGTTCGATTCCCAGCGAGGGTACAAGAAGATCGGATTGTGCAAATAGAGATAAATTTTATCCATGACTTTCCGTTTCATCCATATTTGAGGTGCGACATTCAGGGGATTGCGAGTCAAGTACACAAGAAAACTATTCATAAACTCATCATTCATAAATTATTACCGATACCGGCAGCAGGGCGGCAAGGCTTCATACGCGGCATTGTCGCCTTTGTCTTTTTCGGTATCGTATCCGGTTTTAGCGATCGCTTTGCTGATGTTTTCGACGGATGTTTTTCCTTCTTCAAACTGCAAATGCAGGACTTTGCTTTCGCCGTCCCATTCGGCGGCGCGGACGCCGGATTCGCTTCGGGCAGCGGTTTCGATCGTTGTCTTGCACATGTCGCAATTCCCTTGAACGGTGAGCGTTGCGTGGACGACGAGGGTGGCGCGGTCGCTGTTCATCATGCTCGGCTTGCCTTCCAACTGGGCGACGGCGTCGATGGCGAAAGCGCCGTTCGTCACAATTTCTTCGCCTTCGCTGACGCCCGACAATACGACAAACGAATCGCCTAATGAAACGCCCAACTCAATTTCGCGGGGAAGGAAAGCCGGCGTTTCGGAAGGCTGTTTCACATAAACGATCGAGCGTTTGCCCGTCCACAGGACTGCCGTTTTGGGGATGACAATCGCATCGCCTGCTTGCTTGAGGGAAGTCTTGACGCGGGCGTTGGCATACATTTCCGGTTTCAATTCGGCGCGGGGATTGGCGGTTTCTACCCGGACTTTGGCGGTGCGGGAAGTCTTGTCAAGCAGCGGGTCGATGAAAGTGATGATTCCCGAAAAGGTTTTTCCCGGCAGGGCGGCCAAGGTATATTCCACCTTATCGCCTTTTTTTAAGTAAGGCAAGTCGGCCTCGTAAGCCTCGAAAACGACCCAGACCGACGACAGGTCGGCCACTTCAAACAAGACGCTGCCCGGAGTGACGTAATCGCCTTGTTCAGCCGTCTTGGTGATGACGATTCCCTGCGCGTTGGCAACAACGTCCGACTGAGGCGAAACGGTTTCGGATTGTTCGATTTGTTCGATTTGCTTTTCGGACAACTTCCAGCGGCGCAATTTTTCTTTCGCTGCTTCGACGAGCGCCGGTTGGGAAGGACGAATTTTCAGGGCTTCCAAGAGTTCCTGTTGGGCGGTTTGCAAGTCGGGCGAATAGACGGAGGCGATGACCTGCCCCTTTCTGACTGTTTCGCCGGTGAAATTGACAAACAGTTTTTCGATCCGTCCGCCGGTGTGCGCCACTTGCGAGTGCCGCAAACGCTCGTCGATTTGCACCACGCCATAGAGATGCACTTCTTTCGTTGGGCGTTGGCGGCCAACGGTCGTTGTTTGAACATTGGCTAAAGCGACCGCTTCTTTCGAGAGGACGATAGCTTCCGGGTCGATGCTTTCGTCGCTGCCGGTCATCTTTTTAACAGGCGTTAAATCCATCGCGCAGAGGGGACAGCGACCGGGATGGTTTTGGCGGATTTGCGGGTGCATGGCGCAAATCCATTCCTGCGCTTCGGTGGTTTCCGTTTTCGTGTTATCGGTTTGTTTTTCGGACGAAGGACGAAAAAACAGCCAGCCAAGCAAGAGGCCGGCAGCCAAAATAAGGAGATAAATAAATAAATTTTTTGTTTTCATTTGGAGGAAATTAAAAAGGGGTTTGTTGTGCTGTTAATTTTTGCAGGTTGGCCACAGCCGTATTATAGGCGGCAATGGCTTCGGCTTCTTTCAGTTGATAATCCAACAATTGGCGATCAACTTGAATGACGGCGCTCAGGTCGCTTTTTCCGGCGGCAAACTCGGCGGTAATCAATTCGCAGGTCGTGCGGGCAATTTCACGCTGTTTCCGGTAGAGGTCGATTTTGCGTTGCGCGTCGTCTAATTGGTGTTTGAATTGATAGAGAGCAGCTTCCAGCGTGTTTTGCGTGTTGAACAACGTTTCTTCGGCGGCTTGTCTTAAGAGTTGGCTTTCCTTCTGTGCGGCTTTGTATTTACTGCGGAAAATGGGGATACTGACCGACAACATCGGCATAATCATGTCTTTGCCGTTCATGGCATTTGGCGGAGTAGCAGCAGTTGCGCCGTGAGAAGAAGTTTCCATTCCGGCGGCGTTGTCCATCGTTTCGGCGATCAGCATGTATTGCAAGCCGATGCCGAACATCGGATAACCCATTTTCCGTTCCATTTCGCCGCGGGCTTTATAGGCCAACGCCTCTTCGCGAAGCATTCCCAACATCGGATTTTGTTCTTTTATCGTTTGTATGATTGCTTTTATATCAAACAAATAAATCAGTTGAGGAAATTCATCGGGGATGAGTACTTCCGTTTCGGGTGCGCGGTTGAGCAAGGCGTTGAACTGGGCTTTGGCGGCAGCAATCTCCGACGCAAGGCTTTTGCTGTTGCTTTCCGCTTCGACGATTTCCAATTGAATACGCAACACTTCCGACATTCCTGACGCAGAAGCGTTTGGCATCGTCATGCCGGACATATCATTTCCGCTTTCCATCGTTCCCTGATTTCCCGGAGACTTCATATTGCCCATGTTCATCGCCGGCGCAGAAGCCGTTCCAACTCCTGCCTCCGTTTTTCCCTTCTCCATTTTTCCTTTTCCCGTTTCTCCGGAAACACTTCCGCCGGAGGCAAATTTGTGCAAGGCGAGCGTTTCGAGTTGTTGCAACAGTTGTTTGTTGGCTTCAGTGTTTATCTGCTTCTGTTTCAAGCTGCATAAGAGGTACCATTGCGTATGGATTTCGAGAAAAAGATTGTCGCGCGCTTCGCGAAATTCCTCAAAAGCCATTTGCGCCATGTGCTGCGCTTCGGTGCGGGCGGCCTTCTTCGTCCCAAACCAGGGGAACATCTGCATCAGTTGGAATTGAGCGATTTCGCGTCCGCCGACGATGTCCATCGGTTCGAGGAAGAATCCCATTTCCAACTGTGGGTCGTCGTAAGCGCCCATTTGTGCCGGTTTTTGCAACGCGGCTTCGTATCGCAGGAAAGCCGCCCGGACTTCCGGATTGTTTTCGGCGGCGATTTGTAGATAACTGTTCAGTGAATCAGGCTGTGCCGT
>JAISNS010000247.1 GCA_031276105.1 Dysgonamonadaceae bacterium | reverse complement strand
GAATATCCTGTTCAGTCCTTGACTGATTAAGCTCGGTATGGCAAATCTAATACGTCCGACAACAGTTTGTAACTGTGTCCATGGCGATTATCTATGCCGAAAAAGACTGTTTCGCCGCCTTCTTCCAATTTCTTTTTCCATTTGCATACACTGCTGTTCGATACATGAAACGCATCTACTATTATATCGCTGTTTTTACACAGTCCCTGTAATACTAAACTCGACGTGACATAGCGAAATTTTGTCATATCGTTCTTGTAGTGGGAATAGATCGGCATCCCACAATGTAAATTATAATCATACTCCTCGTGTTCATACACCGCTAAACTCGGCGTAAGTAAATGCGAATCTGACGGAAATAAGGGTAATAATAATTGACTCATCTTTTATCTTTTTTTTGCAAATTTATTGCTTTTTTTCTTTACGACAAATCTGTTGGATTTACGGTTGTTTTGGGGATAGTAGAGGAGTTCTAAAGTTATAAACAACAATTACAATGAGAACAAAAATTTTAGTATTATTATTTGCGCTTGCTTTAAGCACAAATTTACGCGCTCAGGTAACTATCGGCGGTTTAAATGAGCCGAAAGCCGGCGCAATTCTGGATTTGAACAGCGGCGCAAAAGGCGGCTTAGTCCTCTCGAATGTAGGCATTGATAACCCAACAGAAATTCCAGCCGGCTTTCCGGGAGTGACTCCGGAAAACACGGATGCCGCCAAAGCCGGATTAAAAGGCGCACTGATTTACAACACAAACGAAAATACTTGCATCGGCATTCATGCTTGGAACGGGGATTACTGGGAACGGATTGCCGCAAATTTCATCGTGACGCAGGGAACGCCCCTGACTTCCCCAAACACGGCAATCGCATTCGGAGGCACCATGGTCGATTTTACGGCTTCCCTGCCCGGAGCCAAAACGTACCGCTGGTATGCAAGCAAGAATAATGGTGATTACTAATACCTCGGCATGACAACAACAAACACCTATTCGAAAGATTTTTCCACCGACAATTGGAAGGTAAAGGTGATTATGGACGACTGCCATTCCCTGACGGAAAACAACGAACTCGCTTTTTCGCCGACGAGTATTTCGCCCAATTTCGGAAGCACTGCCGGCGGCAATACCATCTACATTTACGGCGACTTCCAGTATGCCGCTACGAGCGATTATGCTGCACAAAGCGATTTAGTAGCTCACTACGACGGCATAAACAACCGGGGGCTGGGCGACAAAAGCCATGATTATAACGCTACGGCATGGAAGGATTTAAAGACCGGATTTGAACTTCCGAGAGGAGCCGGCGACGGACAGTGGTTGACTAACGGTTTTCAGTCGCTTGAACCCGGCATTGTGGGTGTCGGCGGCTTCGCTTCTCCTACAGGGCTTAATTCGTTTTTTACTAATACTGTACCCAACAATTATCCGGTTGGTGGCGCCGACAGAACAGTGGAAGTGATTTTCAGAACGCCGGAAAATATGTTTACTCAACAAACAAACGAAGAGCGCTGGATTTTTGCATATGGCGAGGCTAATACTTATAAACTGTTCGGGTTTGTCTATCGTGGTTTGAGTCGGCCCGCCTGTGGAACTGATAATCCATGGATATTTTATGCGATTGCCGGAGGCTCAACTAATCTGGTCACCTGTCTTTCCAGTACTTTATCTCTGGAAACACCGAACACTATAAACACCGTAACATCGACCTATCGAAACAATATGGCCGACCTGCTTACAAACTCGCTTATAAACAACACGCAAGCAACGATTATTGAGCGAAGCGGAACCTTGAATACCGGAACAGATTTTTTAATGATGGGTTTGAAGATTCCATACGCAACAATTTTGTCGTTGCGCCTCTACAATCGGGTATTGACTTCGGAAGAAATAGAGAATAATGCCAAATTGGATCAGAAGCGTTATCTTACGCCGCCAAGTGTTACGATCGACGGTAAGGACTGTACCGACGTAGTTGTTCTTTCGCCGCATTTTTTGATGTGCAAGGTACCTGAAGGCAGCAGTAAGGAAAAAAAAGAGATTAGAGTAACAACGATTCTTACGGCAATGTGTATAAATATGTCGATCCTGTCAGTGATTTTTATATCAGCGGTATTTCGCCGATTGTCGGCCCTGCCAATACCGGAAACCGGACTTTAACGCTTAGCGGCAATTTGTTGAACACAATAACCGAAGTGAAGGTTGACAATATTGTCTGCACAAACCTTGCCACAACAAACAATTCAACCGCTACCTGCACACTTCCAAGTCATCCTGCGGGAGAAGTAGATATTACGATAACTACCGGCAGCGAAACGTACCGGTTTGTCAAGGTATTTGAATATCAATAATTTAATTAAGAATTGCGCAAAGCACGCTAAACAAACGTCGCTTTGCGCAATTTTTAGTTTTTAGCTTTTATCTTTTATCTTTTTTCTCCGGCGTCTCAAAAAAAGATTTAGCCAAATGCCTGCAATTCTTGCATCATATCAAAAAGAATCGTACTTTTGCGGAAAATTTAATGAATGAGATGATTAAGATAACTTTTCCCGATGGTTCCATCCGGGAATATGCAAAAGGAACCACCGCGATGCAAATAGCGGAAAGTATTAGCCCCCGTCTGGCTCAGGAAGTTGTATCCGCCGGAGTGAATGGAGAAACGCGCGATTTATCCCGTCCGATCGAAGAAGATGCTGCTATTCAATTATATAAATGGGAAAGCGAAGAAGGTAAACACACTTTCTGGCACTCCTCGGCACACTTGTTGGCCGAAGCCTTGCAAGAACTTTATCCGAATATTAAGTTCGGCATCGGCCCGGCAATAGAAAACGGCTTTTATTACGACGTCGATCCGGGCGAAGGCGTAACGATTAAAGACGCCGATTTGCCGGTGATTGAAGCAAAAATGCAGGAACTGGCTTCCCGCAAAAGCCCAATCTGCCGGACGGATATACGCAAAGACGACGCCCTGAAAATGTTCGGCGAACGGGGCGAACACTATAAAACCGAACTGATCGGCGAATTGGCCGACGGAACAATCACGACTTATACCCAAGGCGCTTTTACCGATCTCTGCCGCGGCCCGCACTTGCCGGATACGTCTTATATCAAAGCGATTAAATTGACGTCGGTGGCCGGTGCCTATTGGCGGGGCGATGAAAAACGACCGCAGTTGACTCGTATATATGGAATCACTTTCCCCAAAAAGAAATTATTGGACGAATATTTAGTCTTGCTGGAAGAAGCAAAAAAACGCGATCACCGGCGAATCGGAAAAGAAATGGAACTATTTACCTTTTCCCAAAACGTAGGACAGGGACTTCCGCTCTGGTTGCCCAAAGGAACTCAATTGCGCCTGAAACTGGAAGAGTTTTTGAAACGAATACAAAAAGAATACGGCTATCAACAAGTGATGACGCCACATATCGGCAATAAACTGCTTTATGTAACCTCCGGACATTATGCCAAATACGGGAAAGATTCTTTCCAACCGATCCATACGCCGGAAGAAGGCGAAGAATTTTTGTTAAAACCGATGAATTGTCCGCACCATTGCGAAATATATAAAGCTTTCCCTCGTTCTTACAAGGAATTGCCGCTTCGTCTGGCCGAGTTTGGCACCGTTTACCGTTACGAACAAAGCGGAGAATTGCACGGTTTGACCCGTGTGCGGGGGTTCACCCAGGACGACGCCCATATCTTTTGCGCACCCGAACACGTGAAAGCGGAATTTATCAAAGTGATGGATATTATCCACATCATTTTCAAAGCATTAAACTTTACCGATTACGAGGCGCAGATTTCGTTGCGCGATCCGGATAACAAGGAAAAATACATCGGTTCGGAAGAAAATTGGGAACAAGCCGAGAAAGCTATCATCGACGTTTGCAAGGAACGGGGAATCAAGGCGAAAATAGAATTGGGCGAAGCCGCTTTTTATGGGCCGAAGCTGGATTTTATGGTGAAAGACGCTTTGGGACGCCGTTGGCAGTTGGGAACGATTCAGGTTGATTACAATCTTCCCGAACGTTTCGAATTGGAATATATCGGCGCCGACAACCGGAAACATCGTCCGGTAATGATTCATCGCGCCCCGTTCGGCTCAATGGAACGCTTTGTGGCGGTCTTGATCGAACATACGGCAGGAAAATTCCCGCTGTGGTTAGTGCCGGATCAAGCCGTAGTTATTCCCGTCAGTGAAAAATTTAACGAATATGCCGAAACGATCGCCGAAGAATTGAAAAAACAGGATATCCGCGTCACCATTGATGACCGAAATGAGAAAGTCGGACGCAAAATTCGCGACAATGAATTAAAAAAAATCCCCTATTTATTAATTGTCGGCGAAAAAGAAGTAGAAAATCAAGAAATTTCTGTAAGAAAACAGGGAGAAGGCGATGTTGGTTCAATGAAAATTATTAACTTTGCCGCGCTTTTAAATGCAGAAGTTGAAAAACAGATGAATCAACGATGATTTGTTGAGTGGCGAGAGGCAAAAAATTATATATGGAGAACAAAAAATTTGAATGAAGAAAGACAATCTAAGAGATCAGTACAGAGTCAATGAAAAAATCCGCGCACGCGAAGTACGTGTTGTAGGCGATAATGTGGAACAAGGGGTTTATCTTGTTTCGGAAGCCTTGAAAATGGCGCGGGATTTACAGTTAGATTTGATTGAGATTTCTCCCAATGCAGCGCCTCCTGTTTGTAGAATATCTGATTACCAAAAATTTATCTACCAACAAAAAAAGCGTCAGAAAGAACAGAAAGCCAAGTCGGTAAAGATCGTAGTGAAGGAAATCCGTTTTGGACCTCAAACCGATGACCACGACTATAATTTCAAGCTGAAACATGCCAAAAACTTTTTGGAAGAAGGAGCTAAAGTAAAGGCTTACGTGTTTTTCAAAGGCCGTTCTATCCTATTCAAAGAGCAGGGAGAAGTTTTATTGCTTCGTTTTGCCAGCGATTTGGAAGATTATGCAAGAGTCGAACAATTACCGGCTTTGGAAGGAAAAAAAATGATCATCATGCTTGCTCCCAAAAAATCAAGCGGCGGAAGCGTTAAAAAAGTCGTTGAACCGCCGAAGGAATTGATAAAAAGAGCAGATTTGCAAAAAGAAAAAGAAGTTGAATAATAATAATTTATAAACATTTAAACAAAAGTAAAATGCCGAAAATGAAGACTAATTCCGGTGCCAAAAAAAGATTCGCTCTTACCGGAACAGGAAAAATCAAAAGAAAACACGCTTACAAAAGTCACATTCTAACGAAGAAGACAAAAAAGCAAAAGAGAAGATTAACGCATTTCTCCATTCTTAACAAATCGAACGTAACGAGTGTTAAGTTAATGTTAGGACTCAGGTAATTTTCTAAGAGTATTTACCCAATCAGTGATTTTCAAACGATTTATTAACAGAATTTCAGCACAAAAGACCGTAAAAAAACGGCGCTGACATTCACAACATTTTTTAATTTATTATGCCTAGATCAGTTAATCATGTAGCTTCAAGAGCTAAAAGAAAAAGAATCCTCAAATTGACAAGAGGGTATTACGGCGCACGAAAAAACGTATGGACTGTTGCCAAAAACACTTGGGAAAAAGGTTTAACCTATGCTTTCCGCGATCGTAGAGCTAAAAAACGCAACTTCCGCGCTTTGTGGATTCAGCGTATCAATGCCGCCGCACGCTTGGAAGGATTGTCTTATTCCCGTTTAATGGGAGCGTTACACAAAAACGGCGTTGAAATCAACCGGAAAGTTTTAGCCGACTTGGCGATGAACCATCCGGAAGCCTTCAAAGCAATTGTAAACAAAGTAAAGTAAAAGGGAAATTCTATTCTTGTACCTTACAGTAAGAGAAAACCGTATTCAACATTCGAATACGGTTTTTTTGCTTCAAAACTTGGCAGAATAAGAGCCAACTTGACGGCTATGGGTTTGCTCACTTGATTTTTTCAAAAAACAGCGGTTTTTGTAAAACAGCAGTAAATATGGCAGTTTCAGAAATTTACACTTTATTACGTATTCTTAACTTCCAAAGTTTGGAAGCTAACGGAATTATCTAACACACACCAGGCCTCTTTCGCTCACTCGCGCGTGTAACGCTGTTTAGGCGGTAGCAAATAGGCCGGCGAACGCATTTCATACACGCAATAACCGCTCTTTTGTACCCGGTTGGCTATGCTGTTGTACGAGGGGAGTTCTTTCGTTTCTCATTTGAACACTCTATGTAATAACTTCAGTATCTTTACGGTCATACGCAAACTGCAACCGCATATTACATAGAGTTCTACACTTAATGAAACAATGAAATCAGTGTATTTATGTCTTGCAATA
>JAISNS010000193.1 GCA_031276105.1 Dysgonamonadaceae bacterium | reverse complement strand
CATCAAAGACTTATCAGAATGATTCTCAAGGTTGGCTTCCTGCTAATAATCCTTGTCCTTCCGGCTGGCGTTTGCAGACGAAAGATGAGTGGGATGCTGTAATTAACACAAGCAATAATGCGATTAAGAAATATGTTGGTACTTCAGGCGGAAACACACAGTCTTGGAACACGAATCATGACCCTATTCCTAACGATAATTATAATAACGTTATGAAGGTTGGCGATTACCTCTACCTTCCAGCCGCTGGCGCCCGGAACTACAGCAATGGCGTGTTGGCCTATCGTGGCGAAGCCGGCTATTACCTGAGTAGTAGTCCGTCCGGTTCAAATGCTTACATACTGTACCTCCGAGGGTATGACCAAGGTATGGACGACCCCTATCGGTCTTACGGGTATTCCGTACGTTGCGTAGCAGCCGATTAAACTAAAAACTAAAAGATAAAAACTAAAAGAAGCGCGAAGCGGCTGTCTCGAAATTCCTTTCGGGGCAACCGCTTTGTTTTATTCCTTTTGCATCACCTCGGATGCCGTTGTCTGCGTGGGGGCGGAATATCTTCTGCCCGGCGTACTGTTTTTGTAAAAATATCCTCTTTGTTTTGCGGGCGGATGTAGTTGTAATCCACAAAGTCTTTCAGGAATTTCTTTTCGGGAGTTAAATCCGGAATCGGCAGCATCTCCATTTTCGGCTGCGGATACCACAAGATTTCGACCGGTTTGCGATTCAGGACGGTGATGATTATATAACTGCTCTCGGTTTTATTGCGGCCAACGAACGAGAGGCTGTCTTCGTCGAAGGGATAATAAATGGATTCGGCATTGCCGTGAACTTCTATCCGGACTAATTCGCCGGCAGTGAAGAAAGCATATAAATTTCTTCCTTTCAATTGATTATAATAAGTGGTATCGATCTGTTCGACGGAAAAAGCGTAGTTCAATACGTCCACTTTTTCGAGAGTAGAGTCGTTAAAAAAAGTGCGGATCGTATCGCCGGCCAATTGATAGGCCGTATTCCAAAGAACCGGATTTTTGTAGAGATGTAAAACGGAATCGCGGGTGTGAAATTGCAATGAATCGCAAACGCCCTGCAAGTCGATTCGATAAAAGCGGACGCCATAAAAGGCCTTGACTTCCCGCTCCCGATCGATCGTCTTCATCTGAAGGGTATCGGCATGAAGAAAGAGGGAATCGCGCTGGGAATATTCAATCATCTGTGCCGAATCGGTGGCAAAGGCAAATTTCGTCCTTCCGTCGTAATAACCGTAATCGCCCGTGAGGATTATTTTAGCGGCCGTATCATTCAAAACCATGTTCCCAAACGCTTCTCCAAAACCGGTACTGCGGTTATAAAACAGGGTATCGGCAGTTATTGTTTTCGTTTTGTCGCCGCTTACCACCGTGGATCGTTCAAACAACGTAGATTCGCCGGTAATCGTATTGTACCATCCCCAACGGGAATAAACCGTTCCGCTGTCGGATTCGATAGTTGTCGGCCCGATAATCGTCGCTATTTTATCGACCGTATTATAAATCAATGTGTCGGAACGTAATACGAATTGGGGATTGGTGAGAACCACCTCTTTGTTGAAGGTGGCTATTTTGGTCGCGGGCGAATATTCTCCATAAATGGAATTCAATTCGTTGAGCGAATCGACTAACATACCTCCATCAAAGAAATAGCCGATATCTTTTGTCCGGTCAAAATCAAAGTTATCCGTAAACAGCGTCAGGCTGTTATTTTCCATCCGGACGTTTTCGCGCATTTTCGCGATGCTGCTGTTTCCTTCGTAAATCAGGTAATCGCCATAGATAAAGAGGGTATCGCCCTGCTCGATCCGGACATTACCGAACGCTTCCAGCGAATTGTCCGTAAGATAGAGATAGGCGCTGTCGCAATACAAATACGTGCTGTCGTGCCTGAAACGGACATTGCCTCTGAATACATGGACGTCGGGATTGATATTTTTTTGCATCACCATCGAATCGGCATATTCTTCATATATCCGGGTTACGCCTTTTTTCAAAGGTGGGCTCTGCCGGACGCCCATAAAGATGGAGGCGGCAAAAAGCAGACCTAATAACGCTATTGTTGACTGTTTATTCAACATTCCAGTCTTTCATCCGGAAATCACAGTTTTTCCAATTTTCATTGATCCGGACATACGTTTCCTTTATTTTGTTATCCAGCCATTTGTTTAACGCGATTTCTTCCTTTTCGGCTTCCACCATAGATTTCAGCGCCTGAAAATCTTCCGACAAGTCGGCTTTATGCCCTTCGATTCGCGATTTCAACTTGACGATGGCGACTATATTTTTTTGTTTGGAATTAATCATCGTAAATACCGGCGATATTTCGCCTACTTTCAGGTTGTAAACCACCGTCGCTATTTCCGGCGGGAGTTCGTCCATTTCGAAACGCGAGGTGCCGGCTCTGTCGGAATAGGATTGGGTTTGATTAACCATCAAGCCCTTGTTGTTGCGGGTATCTTTGTCGTGCGACAAATAAGTAGCGGCGTCTTCAAACGTGAATTTATTGTTAATAATTTCGTTGCGGATCGAATCTAATTTCAGGCGCGCTTCGTTCAGTTCGTCTTTGGATACTTTCGGTTTGAGCAGGATATGACGGACATTGATTCGGTCGCCTCTTTTTTCGATCAACTGGATGATGTGGAAGCCGTATTCCGTTTCTACTATCCGGGAAACCCTTTTGGGATCGTTCAGTTCAAATGCGACGGTGGCAAATTCGGGCAATAAGTTTCCTTTGCCGACAAATCCCAATTCCCCGCCCCGTTTGGCCGATTCGCGATCTTCCGACCACATACGGGCTAAGGTCGAAAATTCTCGTTGTCCGGAAGTTACCTGTTCGGTATATTCTCGAAGGCGTTTTTTTATATCATCAATTTCTTCTAAGGAAATAACCGGTTCTATGGTAACGATTTCAATTTCTACCGTAGCCGGAATGTAGGGCAAACTGTCTTTGGGAATGCGGTTAAAAAAGGTACGAACTTCGCCGGGGGTTACTTTGATATTTTCGACCAGCTTTTTTCTTACTTCCTGAACCAGACTTTGTTCCCGTACAATTTGCTTCCATTCTTCCCGAATGACCGAAACCGGTTTATTCAGGTACTCTTCCAATTTTTCTTTCGACCCGGCTCGGTTGATTGCATCGTTTATCCGCGCCTCTACCATCGTTACTACTTGGTTTTCAGGCGCCTCTATGCTGTCTAATTTAGCCTGATGCAAATACAGTTTTTGGATAGCTATTTGTTCGGGAACCACGCAATACGGGTCGCCGTTGATTCGCTGTCCTTCTTCCTGCATCTGTAAACGCCAGTTTTCTACGTCCGAACGGAGAATGGCTTCATCTCCGACTACCCAAATGACCTCATCAATGATGTTGGTATCCGTTTGCGCACATAATGGATTTGCTACTAACAGCAAGACTGTTAACAGGGTGAAAATTTTTTTCATGTTTTTTATTCTCTGTTTATTCATTATAAAAGGTGATTTGACCGTTATCCAAGGCTTTGCGATATAAATCCTCTTCTATTTTATTAAAAAAGTCTATTTTCTGTTGATTAATCAATATTTCTTTAATCGTTGGTTTGGCATATTCGAAAGGCGCATTGTCGCCGGATAATGAATAAGCGGTTACATGCAAAAAGTAATAGAATTTAGTTCCCGTCTGTTCAAAAAACTTGTTGAACTTGACTACATCGCTTTCATTTTTGTAATTCACCGGCCACTCTTCGGTCAATTCATTGAAATCAACCCAATTATCTACAAAATAACCGTATTCCGCCGCGTTTCGGACACAATAATTCTCAATATTCGTGATATTGGCGGGCGTTAATGATTTGTACCAGTTCCGTATTTTATCGATTTGCGGAGCATTGATTGGAATTTTCAAAAAGAGGCCTTTAATCAACGGCCTGTCTATTTTGAATTTATCCATATTCGCTTCATAATAATTCAACAAATCCTGATTATCTATTTCCCGGGATAATTTTTCATTGACTAATTGTTCTTTATACTGATAAACAGTCAATGCTTGCCGGTAATTATTCACTAACAGTTCAATATCTTTTTTGTCTGCAATCTTTTTGGATGCTACGTCATACATCAACTTATTATTAATCCACATGCGAATGTAATGTTCTGCTGCAATTGTGCTGTCTTCCGGACTCAATCCCAGCGGAACATTCACATTCAACTCTTCTACGGTTAAGACATCATTATTTACTTTTACAATATCCGTAACTCGATTCCCCTGCTGTTTGGAACAGGCAATCGCAAAGAATGGTATAATAAGCAACGACAGATTAAATCTCATATCAATGATTTACCGTTTTTAGTACATCCTGATAAATAATTACGGGATATTTTTTATTTAACTGTTCCAACCATTCTTTTTCCAGATAATCCTGATAATCGGTAATAACCGGGCCTCTTACGTCCGTATAAGATTCGGGGGAATCGGGCAGTAATTTGCCAATCACGAAGAAATCGGTAAAACCTTCCGGTAAAGTAGCTTTTTCCGATTTGAAAACAAGCTGATCGACAAAAGCGTTTTCGCCTTTAACGAACAAACCTTTTTCTACTTTTACTGCATCGTTGTAGTTCGCGAGTAAATACCGGGCGGCACTGTCGGGAGCCAGTTTAGCAATTGCCTTTTGCATTTTTTTCTTTGCTTTAGCCTCTTTCAACAACACGGTATAACCTTTGTAATGCGGTTCATCCCAAGTATATTTGGCTTTGTTGGCTTCAAAAAAGCGGTTCAATCCCAAGGTGTCGGTCGATGATTTTGCCCAAACTTCGTTATTGCTGACTTCAAACAATAAAGTTCCTTCGTGGTATTCCTGCATCAGGTTTTTAAAGTCAGGATACTTGTGTTCCAACGATTTGTCTTCAGCCTGTAAAAGCAACGAATATTCGTAATCCTTCAAGAAAGCTTGCAGGACTTCCGACGACAGGGAATAAAGCGAACGTTTATTTTGTTGGATATAGCGGACAAAATCGCCGACGGTATAGGAGTTGTTTCCAACAATATATAGCACATCGCTGTTTCCTTCAAATTTTCCGGCAAAAGCGCTATCGGAAGGATGAACGGTTTGAGCTTCCAGCAACAGCGGTTTAATCGCGTTTTCATTGAAAGAAAAGCCATTTTCCTTTTTCAGTTTTTCGATAAACGGACGATTCAATTCATGGGAATAACCCGATCGTTCATAAATGGACTTCAAATCGGCTTTTTTATCTTCATAAGGGGCAACCGGCCGCTTATCCAATAATTTAATGATATGGAATCCGAAACGGGTTTTTACCGGTTTGGAAACTTCACCGATCGTTTGCAAGGCAAAAACGGCGTCGTTAAATTCGGGAACCATCATGCCATGGGCAAACCACGACAAATCGCCTCCCCGTGTGGCCGATGAAGTATCGTCGGAATATTCTTTTGCCAATTCTTCAAAAGCAATTCCTTCTTTCAGTTTCGTATAAATTGTATCTACCTTGCTTAAGACGTTATTCATCGTCGCCGTGTCTGCATTAGCAGGAATGGACAGCAAAATATGGGCGGCGTGAACTTCACCCGGATCGGCTTTTTGAGCCAGAATATTCAGTAAATGATAGCCGTAATTGGTACGAACCGGCCCGCTGATTTGTCCTACCGGCGTATCGAAAATAGCGCGTTCCAGGATTACCGGAAGCCGGAAGCCGGAAAGCCAGCCGATATAACCGGGACGATCGCCTTGCTTATACTGCTCGTCATCGGTATTTTCTGCTACAAGGTTTTCAAACTTTTCTCCTTTTAAATAGCGGTTGCGGATTTGAATCGCTTTCTTGTAGGTTTCCAATGTATCGGACGGCAGAATATGAGGCGCTTGCGTATTTTTAGCTTTGGGGAAAAGAATCAGGAGATTACTGATTTCCCGAAGGTTTTTAGCGCGTTCATACCGTTCCCGCAACAGGGCATCGTCAATTTCGCCGGGCGTCAAATAAGGCTTTGCCAACTGGCTTCTGTATTCGCCCAGTTCTTTGTGAAAGGCAGCGGTCGTATCCAATCCTTGCGCTTCCGCTTCGGCTACCCGCAACTTGAAGTTTTTGAAAAGAGTAACGTATTCGTCAAATGATATTTTATCAATGGCGGTTTCGTTGTTGTTTTTGTTATAAAAATACTCAAATTCCGACTTCTTAACGTCTTTGCCGTTGATTTTCATGATAACAGGGTCTTCGCTTTGAGCAAACGCGACCGGTGAAAAAACAATTAAAATTAAAGAGAACAGATACTTTTTCATATTAATAAATTCAATTTAAACAATTCATTTAGTATAACATTTTAATTTGCATAACGTATATAACGTAATTTTCGTGTTATTTATTGTGATTTTATCCTCTATTGTAACTGCTGTAATTGGGCGCTTCCTGTGTAATGGTTACATCGTGCGGATGACTTTCTTCCACGCCGGCATGAGTAATCCGGGTGAATTTAGCTTTGTGCAAAGCGTCCATATCGGCAGCTCCGCAATAGCCCATTCCCGCCCGCAATCCGCCGGCCAATTGATAAATCACTTCAAACAGAGACCCTTTGAATGGAACGCGGGCAGCGATACCTTCGGGCACCAATTTTTTAATATCGTCTTCCACATCCTGAAAATAACGGTCTTTGGAACCTTTTTGCATGGCTTCCAACGAACCCATTCCCCGGTAAGATTTGAATTTGCGTCCATTATATATGATCGTTTCGCCCGGCGATTCTTCGACTCCGGCCAGCAGCGAACCCATCATTACGGAAGCTGCGCCGGCGGCAAGCGCTTTGACAATATCGCCCGAATAACGCAAACCGCCGTCGGCAATAATCGGGATATCTGAGCCTTCCAAGGCTTTGGAGACTTCGTAAATAGCAGATAATTGGGGAACGCCTACGCCGGCGATAATACGGGTTGTACAAATAGAACCCGGCCCGATACCTACTTTCACTCCATCGGCGCCGGCGTCGGCCAACAAACGGGCAGCTTCGGCTGTGGCAATATTTCCGACGACGATATCGATGCCTGAAAACCGTTGCTTAGCTTCTTTCAGCGTTTCTACAACTCCTTTGGAATGGCCGTGCGCCGTGTCGATAACGATTGCATCGGCGCCGGCTTCGAGCAGGACGCTGATACGGTCGTGCGTATCGGCGGTAACTCCTACGCCGGCCGCTACCCGGAGACGTCCCTGTTTATCCTTGCAAGCAAAGGGTTTATCTTTTGCTTTTGTGATATCTTTATAGGTAATCAAGCCGATTAATCGGTTTTCGTTATCGACCACCGGCAATTTTTCAATTTTATGTTGTTGCAAAATATCGGCGGCAGCCTCCAAATCCGTTGACTGATCGGTCGTCACCAAATTTTTGGACGTCATTACTTCATCAACCAGACGGCTTGTATCGCGCAGGAAACGAAGATCGCGGTTCGTAACGATCCCCACCAGATGATGTTCGTCATCGACGACAGGGATTCCGCCGATTTTATATTCGGACATCAAGGCCAATGCGTCGCCGACCGTTTTCCCGCGTTTAATATTCACGGGATTGGAAATCATTCCATTTTCGGCTCTTTTCACCGAACGAACCTGTTTGGCCTGTTCGTCGATACTCATGTTTTTATGAATCACGCCAATCCCTCCTTCACGGGCGATCGCGATCGCCAGTTTCGCTTCCGTAACGGTATCCATTGCTGCTGAAACCATCGGAATATTGAGTGGGATGTTCCTTGAAAAATGCGTCGAGAGATCGACATTTCGGGGCAATACGGTTGAATAAGCGGGGATCAACAATACATCATCAAAAGTTAATCCATCCATAACGACTTTATCTGCAATAAACGACATAAAGAAATAGCTTTAATTTTTTATTGCGTGCAAATGTAATCAATTTTTTTTAGAGTTGCTGCTTTATACGGTGAAAAAGCATAAAATATTTATGTTTTTTTGTTTTTTAATTCTACCCACTGATGTACCTACTTGAGTGCCTTCACCCTTAACCGAGGAATGTATTCCATCTTAATTCTTAATTCTTAATTTTTAATTCTTAATTCCAAATTCCTGCTTTTTTATGTTATATTGTAAAATATTGTTTTTATATTTGCAGCCGAATAAACAAATCAAATAAATACAATAAACGCTGATGAACATTTTTCAAAAAAAACCTCTTGACGCCCTTATTGC
>JAISNS010000167.1 GCA_031276105.1 Dysgonamonadaceae bacterium | reverse complement strand
TTTCCTCAAAGGCGGGTCATTTGATGTGGGAGGGGCCGTATGGCGATGGCGGTTCCCGCAAGTACCTGATGAGCAGTATCGACCAAAGCTTGAAACGGACGGGACTGGAATATTTCGATATTTTTTACAGTCACCGCTATGATCCGCAAACGCCTTTGGAAGAAACCGTTCAAGCGTTGATTGATATTGTCAAACAGGGGAAAGCTTTGTATGCCGGTTTGTCGAAGTATCCGGCCGGCGAAGCGCTTAAAGCTTACGAAATGATGCAGGCACAACATGTTCGCTGTCTGATTTATCAGGATAAATACAATATATTGTACCGAAAACCGGAAGCGGAATTGATTCCTCTGAATCAATCGCATGGCGTTGGCTTTATCGTATTTTCGCCCTTGGCGCAAGGCTTGCTGACCAACCGCTATTTGGACGGTATTCCCGAAGATTCGCGGGCTGCCAAAAGTCACGGTTTTCTGCAAAAAGAGGAAATTACTCCGGACGTGATTAACAAAATCAGGCAGTTGGCTGTTTTGGCCGAAAACCGCAACCAGACATTGGCTGAAATGGCTTTGGCTTGGCTGCTGAATAAAAAAGACATTACTTCGGTCATTGTCGGGGCAAGTTCCGTCAAACAATTGTCGGACAACCTCGGAAGCCTCCGTAACACCGGCTTTACCGCCGACGAACGGATGCTGATTGACGCTGTTTTATGAATATTCCATTGCTGCCGTCTTACATGTCCGTGTAAGGGCGTCTTACACGGACGTGTAAGGGCGTCTTACACGGACGTGTTAAGCTGTCTAACACGGACGTGTTAAGGCGTCTCACTTAAACTTGCCCGGAGAGTATTCTCATATAATTCTTTATCCGAAAGAATTTCCAAGGCTTTGTTCAGAACCGGGTCTTCGCGCAACTCATAAATCAACTCTCCTTTAGCGTAATAATACTGTTTCATGATTTGCATGGCCAAATATTTGGCGATTGAATCTTTATGCAGATTCAGGTCGCGATCCAAATTTGGTTTCACTATTTTTTCGATTGCTTGAAACTCTTCGGAAGCCGTTTTCATATAGCCTTCAAACTCCATGATGTTTTTTAACGTTCGCATGACTTTTTCGCTTTGAATATCATACGTAAAATCTTTCGATTTCACAAACGCTTTGAATTCTTCGTAAATATCGTCCGTCAGGATAAATTCGGAAGGCAGAGCAATTTGAGGATGCTTTGCCCGCCATTGAACCACAAAATCGAAAAAGATATATTGAGCGTCCATATAGTAAACCATCGTCGGAATTTTTTCGTCTTCGACAACGAAATCAGGGAAAATTCCGCCGCCGTCTTTTACCGGACGACCGTTAGAGGTATAATAAACCGTTGTTAAACTGTCGGGAATGTGCGATACGCTTCCGTCGTCGTTCCGGTGAGCATAATCGATTGCCTGTATCGACCGTCCGCTTGGGATATAATACTTGGCGGTGGTTAACTTCAATCGTCCGCCGTAAGGCAAAGGACGCGACGATTGGACTAAACCTTTCCCGAAAGTCCGGGAGCCGACAATTATTCCTCTGTCCAAATCCTGAACCGTTCCGGAAAGGATTTCCGACGCAGAGGCCGAATTGTGATTCACCAAAACAGCTAACGGAAGATCGGCAACGAGCGGCGATTGGGTTGCCCGGTAAGTCCGATCCAAAACCTTTGCTTTACCTTTCATTGTCAGGAGAAGTTCGCCTTTGGGAAGGAAAAGATTCAATATATCCAAGCAATCTTCCACCACGCCGCCGCCATTGTCGCGGACGTCCAAAATCAGGGCGCGAATGGGGTGATTGGCAATCAAATCGTTCAAAGCCGCCTTCACCGCCAAGGCGCTTTCCGTGGTAAAACCGGACAGGGCAATATAACCGGTTTCGTTTTTCAGTACGCCGTAATAGGTAATCGGGTCTATGTGAATTCGTTTCCTTTGAATGGTAATCTCTTTCGGCTTCGTTTCTCCGGTTCGCAGAATCTTGATTTTCACCGGAGTATTGGGTTGTCCTTTCAACTTATCGCTTGCATAAGACGTTGATTTTCCGTCCATTTTTTCGCCGTCAATTTCGAGAAGAACATCCCCCGGTCGAAGTCCGGCCATAGCCGCCGGCATTCCTTCATACGGGTCTACGATGATTATCTTATTATTATTCATGGAAATAATTGATCCGATTCCGCCGTATTCGCCCGTAGTTTGGAATTGAAAATCCGACATTTCGTCTTCGGGAATATATTCGGTATAAGGATCCAATTGTTTCAGCATGAAAGCAATATTCGATTGAATCATGTCTTTAATATCCAAAGTATCCACGTAGTTGAGCAACAATTCCTTTATTACCGAATTATAAATATCAATATTTTTATTAATTTCAAAATGTTCATTTTCGGATAATTGTGCTTTTATGAAGCCATAATTGCAAATAAGTCCGAGACCTAACAGCCACAATTTGATTCGCATGACGGTTGTTATTAGTGATTGATGATTTCGTTTGCTTTTCGTTTGACTGCTTCCCAAGTTGAATCCGGCAATTGGGTTCCCACCACTCGGATAATTTCAGAAGCTAACAGGGAGCCGGTTTGGGCGCATTGTTTGATGGAGGCGTTTTGCGCCAGTCCGTAAAAGAATCCGGCGGCATAATAATCGCCGGCGGCGGTGGTATCCAGCGGGAGTATTTTCTCTACCGGCACGTGTAACAATTCGTTCCCTTGTTTTACCCACGAACCGTCGCCTCCGGTTTTGACCACTGCTATTTGTACTTTGTTTCCTATTTCGACAACAGCTTCTTCCGGATTTTTTCCGGTTAAAGCATGCGCTTCCATTTCGTTGGCAAAAACGATATCGACGTATTTATCAATCAATTCCTGCAAAAATTCTTTTTCGGTCTCCACCACATTATAACTTGCCAAATCCAAGGCAGTAGTCAGGCCACAGGATTTAGCCATTATCAAAGCGCCTTCAATCAGTGCATGGTTTTGTACCAGATATCCTTCGATATAAAAGTGCGTATATCGGCGGAAGATTTCTTCCTGCAATTCCTCTTTCCGCAAATCGGCAGCTACACCCAGATAAGTTCCGAAAGTCCGTTCGCCATCCGGGGTAATCAGCACGATAGCCGTACCGGAAGGATTTTCGCTGAAAATAAAATGCGGCCTTATACCGGCATCATTCATTTCGTTGACATAAAAACTACCATGCTTATCTTCGCCTACTTTACCGATAAACCCGACGTCCATCCCCATTTTTGCTAAAGCCAACGAAGTATTTCCGGCCGATCCTCCGGTAGTCATTTTCACCTCCCGATGTTTCACTTTATCCAATAATTTGTTTCGTGTACGAACATCGATCAAATTCATGCTTCCCTTCGGTAAATTCAGTTCATTCAGCAATATATCGTCCTTCAACTTTGCTAAAACATCAATTAAAGCATTCCCGATTCCTAATATTTTCATTTTATTTTAAAAAATTTCTCACAAAGATATTGTTTATTTGGAAAACTACCATTATCTTTGCAGCGCATTTGAGAAAAATGTGAAAAAATTCTTCCTTAGCTCAGTCGGTTAGAGCATCTGACTGTTAATCAGAGGGTCCTTGGTTCAAGTCCAAGAGGGAGAGCAAATTAATTTCACAATCCAC
>JAISNS010000110.1 GCA_031276105.1 Dysgonamonadaceae bacterium | reverse complement strand
ATTTGCAAAATGAGAAGAATAATTATTTTTTATTTTCTGTTTCCGGTTGCTCTTTTTGCTCAGCCATTCCGGACGCAGCCGCTTTCCGACCGGGTAAATACGTTATTGGTTCATTCCACTAAGGCTTGGGACGCCCCGCCAATCATCGAATGGAATTCGGAATATTCCATTGCAATCGGTTTCGATCTTCTGGGCGCCTCTTCCGAGTACCTCACTTATACGGTTACGCACTGTAACGCCGATTGGAAGCCTTCGGCGCTGGTTTCTTCCGAATATTTGTCGGGCTTGCAAAACAATTACATAGAAGATTATGCCAATTCCTTCAATACCAAAATGGATTATGTGAACTATAACCTTTTTATTCCCAACGATAAAGTTCAATTGAAAGCGTCGGGCAATTATGTTGTGCAGGTATTTGATAATGAAGGAAATGTATTATTAAATGCCTGTTTTGCAGCGCTCGAATCGCAAATGAATATCGGGATGCAGGTTTCGCCGGTTACCGACAAAGGGATTCATTCGCGTTTTCAGGCAGTAAGTTTTGAAATTTCCTGCGGCAATGAGGTGAAATCGCCGATGCAGGATTTGAAGGTTTATGTGCAGCAAAACCGGCGATTCGATAATGAAGCCGTTTTGGTAAAACCGTTGAATGTACAGAACCGGAAAGTGATTTACGACCATAATCCTGCCCTGATTTTCGATGCCGGAAACGAATACCGGACTTTTGAAATGACCACCGTGCGTTACAATGGTCTGGGCGTCGAAAGCGTGGAATATCATGCGCCTTATTATCATACGATTTTGAAACCCGACGGCTTGCGAAGCAATCATCATTATTCTTATAATGAAGATATTAACGGACGAATATATATCCGTAACAACGAAACGGATTATCCGGATACTGAAGCCGATTACCAATTTGTCCACTTTTATCTTCCCTGCGATAAACCCTTGAACGAACCGGTTTATATCCTCAGCGACGCTTTCCATAATTTGCTGGATGCACGTTCACGAATGGATTACAGTTCGCAGGATAAAGGATATATCAAAGCCGTTTTGCTGAAAGAAGGCTACTATAATTACCTTTACGTGACGCGGAAAAATCCTGCCGCGCCGGCAAGTACGGATTTAATCGAAGGAAATTATTATGAAACCGAAAACGAATACCGGGTAATGGTCTATTTCCGTCCGATGGGCGGACGTTACGACCGCTTAACCGCTGTCGAAACAATTCAGTACAAATAAATTATGAATCTCTTCTTTGCTCCCGCTATATTGACCGACTGTATTTTGCCCGAACCGGAATCGCAACATTGTATCCGTGTTTTACGCCGGCAAAAAGGCGATTTGATTCGTATTACCGATGGAAAGGGACATTTTTTCAACGCCCGGATTATCGGAACCAATCCCAAACAATGTGCCGTCGAAATCGTTGAAACCATTCATCAACCGCCGCTTTGGAAAGGCAGGATTGAAATTGCGGTAGCCCCGACCAAAAACAGGGAACGAATCGAATGGTTCGTGGAAAAGGCGGCAGAAACAGGAATTGATAAAATCAGTCTTCTCCGAACCCGCTTTTCCGAGCGAAAAGATATAAAAACAGATCGATTCAATCATATCCTGATTTCGGCAATGAAGCAATCGGAACAGGCGATTTTGCCGGAATTGCAAGCGATGACGGATTTCGAACCGTTTATTAAACAGGAATTTAACGGACGAAAATTAATTGCCCACTGTTACGAAGGAGAAAAAAAGCCGCTCTGCCAATCCATCGGGAAAGAAGATAATGTATTGATTCTTATCGGGCCGGAAGGCGATTTCAGCGAAGACGAAGTAAGATTGGCAACAACGAATGGATTCCAATCCATCTCGTTAGGAAATAGCCGTTTACGAACAGAAACGGCTGCATTGGCCGCCTGTCAAACCGTTCATATTGTCCGGCAAATGCTGTCGAAAAAAGAAACTCATTGATAGTTGGAATGATAAAACAATTAACAACCGCTCTTCCCGAAAAATCATCATTGAAGCGATTCGTGAAAAAAATGTTTCACCGGATAAGGAATCTCTTTTTGTTCCTGTTTTCGTTGAGTTTATTTCTTGTTTTGTTGTATAAATACGTACCGGTTTATTATCCTATGCACTTGCTTGCCAAGCAGACAACTTCATACTTTCAAAAGGAAAAAATCGCTGTCCGGCATCATTGGAAGCCTTTATCCGATATTTCGCAAAACCTGACACAGGCAGTCATCGCTTCGGAAGACAATCTGTTTTTGATACATAACGGCTTCGATTTTAGTGATAGGGAAGTCAATCCCGGCGAAATTTCGCGAAGCCGTTACCGGTGGAAAACCGGAACCGTTTCGCAACAAACAGCCAAAGCGGTATTTTTGTTTCCCGGTCAAAATCAGGTAAATAAATTGCTGGAAGCTTATTTTACGGTTCTCATCGAATTTGTATGGGGAAAAGAGCGAATCATGGAAGTTTACTTAAACTCGATAGAATTTGGCGACGGTATTTTTGGCGCGGAAGCCATTGCCCGGCAGCATTTTCAAATTCCGGCGGCAGAATTGACCGTTCAGCAGGCGGCGTTAATTACGGTATCAATCAATAATCCGAAAGAGTTGGATTCTTCCCGTCCTACGACTTATATGCTTCGGCGGCAAGCCAAAATCATCCGTTTGATGGAGGAGATAATTCCGGTAGAACTTGGAAAAATGGAATAATATACGATGATAGAATTTATTGATTGGGGATTAATCCCCTACTCCGATGCTTACAACAGGCAGAAAGAACTTTTTGAGGCGGCGCTCCGGAATAAAATAAACCGGGAACCCGTTCGGAATCAGGTAATTTTTTGCGAACATCCGCATGTGATTACCATCGGGAAGAACGGCCTTTTTTCTAATTTGCTTTTCTCCGAAAAAATCTTGCAGGAGAAAAACGTAGAACTGCATCGCGTGGACAGAGGCGGAGACGTCACTTATCACGGCCCCGGCCAAATGGTGGTTTATCCCATTTTGGATTTGGAATTTTTTTCCATCGGTTTGAAAGAATACATTCACCGGTTGGAAGAAATTATTATCCGGACGATTGCCGGTTTTGGAATCCGGGGCGAACGTTTACAGGACGCAACCGGCGTGTGGTTAGATAGCGACAAACCCGGTAAAGCGAGGAAAATAGCGGCAATTGGTGTTCGGAGCAGTCGTTACGTTACGATGCACGGATTGGCATTGAATGTCAATACCGATTTAAGTTACTTTCAATTAATTAATCCTTGTGGTTTTACCGACAAAGGCGTTACCTCGATGGAAAAAGAATTGGGGTGCCGGATAGAACGGGAAAAACCGAAGGATTTACTGGTAACAAATTTTCAACTTTTCTTCAATTAAAGTCCTTCATTCTTTCTCGTCGGCCTTCACAAAGAAAACGCTCAATTCGTATAAAGCATACAACGGAAAGAAAACCAGAGCTAACGTAAACGGGTCGCCGCTCGGAGTAATAACCGCAGCGGCAATAAGTAAGATAAGAATCGCATAACGCCGGTATTTTTTGAAAAACGATTTTTTCAGGAGGCCGATTTGAGAAAACAGCCACGAAATCAAAGGCATTTCAAAAACAAAACCCATGATCAAAATCAATGTCAGGAAATTATCCATATAGGAACTCAACGAAATCTGATTATGAATGACGTCGCTCAACGAATAGGAGTAAAGAAACCGCAGCGTCATCGGGAAAATGACCGCATACCCTACCCCACAGCCGATAAAAAACATAATAGAACCTAACAGAAATACCCAGCGGACGTTCTTTTTTTCGTGTTCGTATAAAGCAGGAGTAATAAAACGCCAAACTTCAAACAAAATGTACGGACATACCAAAACGACGGCAAACCAGCAGGAAGTACTTAAGTGCCTGAAAAACTGAGCAGTCAAATCAATATTGATCATGTCGATAGCCAGGTTTTCGCCACAAAAATCGGGAAGAAAAGGGATACGATTGCTCAACGCGCACATATAGCGGTACAGGAAAAAATCGGATTTGGCCGGCCACAGTACGACGTTATCGAATAACCAGGGCATAAAAACAAAACCCGCTATTGCAAAAACAAATACGGCAATAATAACCCGTAACAACATCCACCGAAGTTCTTCCAGGTGATCCCAGAAGGACATTTCCTGCACGCTCATTATTTAGTTTTTATCACTTAGCGGAATCGTCTTTGATGTCGCTTTCGATTTCTTTCATTCCGTCTTTAAATCCTCTGATTCCTTTGCCGATCCCTTTCATCAATTCGGGAATTTTTTTGCCTCCGAAAAGCAGAAGGACACCTACCAATATAATAATCCATTCCCAACCACTCGGCAATCCTAACAATAAAATAGACAATAAAGTATGCATAA
>JAISNS010000108.1 GCA_031276105.1 Dysgonamonadaceae bacterium | reverse complement strand
GCGGCTTTGCCGCTCCTGTACCTTGCACCTTATACCCTGTACCTCCCTTGTACCTTTTACCTTTAGCCTTGAACCTGCTGTGTGTGTGTGTGTGTGTGTGTGTGTGTGTGTGTGTGTGTGTGTACGCATAATTCCGTTAACTTCCAAGCGATGGAAGTTAATAATACGTAACAAACTGTAAATTTCGGAAGCTGTCATATTTATTGATGTTTTACAAAAACCGGTGCAAATGTAATTCGTTTAATCGGAATATGCAAATATTCGGCTATTTTTTTTAGGCGAAGCTAATAGCCTTTTCCGTCGCCTCAAAAAAAGATTTATCCCCCATATTTTATCCGTTTGTGTGTAATTGGAAATTAAATGCTAACTTTGCACTCTTAAATTTAAAGAAGAAAGAAATCATTGTTGCATGAAAAAGAATCCTAAGCAACTTTCATTTTGGAAAAAGGTTCGCTTCAAATATAAGCTTTCGTTTTTGAATGAAAATACGTTAGAAGAAGTATTTACGTTCAGGTTGTCGCGTTTATCCGTTTTTTGGGTCATACTGGCATTTGCCGTTTTGTGTATCACACTGACTTCTATCGTTATCATCAATACTCCCATCCGCAACTATTTACCGGGATATTTAGATGCCGAGGTAAGGAAAATAATGGTAGAAAACGCCTTACGGGCCGATTCACTGGAACAGGTTTTGGCTACTCAAACGTATTTTCTGAATAATATCAACAGCATTTTGCAGGGAACAAGTCCTATCGCCCAAGTCCCTAAAGCGGATTCAACAGCAAAAGAGGCGAATATTAATTTAGAAAAATCAAAAATGACTACCGAATTTATAAAAAACTACGAGGAAGAAGAAAAATATAATCTAAATAGAACAACTTCTTCGCAGCAACTTCCCGACAACTTGATTTTTTATAAACCGGTAACCGGACTCGTTTCCGATCATTTTAATCTCCGTGAAAAACATTATGGCATTGATATTGCTACCAAACCCAAAGAAAGCGTATTAGCAACGATGAATGGAAAAGTCGTTTTTGCCGGCTTCGATGCTAACGCCGGTTATGTGGTTCAAATACAACACCCCAACGGTTTCGTCTCTATCTATAAACACAACACCTCCGTGCTGAAAAAACAGGGCGACGATGTGAAAGCCGGTGAAGCAATTGCTTTGGCCGGAAATACGGGAAGTTTATCTTCCGGCACTCATCTCCATTTCGAATTGTGGTTTAAGGGAAACCCGATTGACCCGGAAGAATTTATTGTCTTTTAAATGAATCTAAATTAAGGTAAAAACTAAAAATTGTCACACGAAAAAAATACAAAAAGACGAATCGCGGTATTAGGCTCTACCGGTTCGATTGGTACACAAGCCCTGGACGTAATCCGGGAGCATCCGGAAACATTCGAAGTGTATGCCCTGACGGCGAATAATCAAGTCGAACGGTTGATTCAACAGGCGCGGGAATTTCTCCCCGAAATGGTCGTGATTGCCAACGAAAACCATTACGCCCGCTTGAAAGAAGGCTTGCACGATTTGCCGGTGAAAGTCTGGGCGGGAAGCGAAGCGATTGCGCAAGTCGTAGAAGCTGCCCCTATCGACATGGTACTCACAGCAATGGTCGGTTATTCGGGATTGAAACCAACCATCCACGCAATTAAAGCCGGAAAAATGATTGCTTTGGCAAACAAGGAAACATTAGTCATTGCCGGTGAACTGATTACCCGGTTAATATCGGAATATAAAACGCCCCTCCTGCCGGTCGATTCGGAACATTCGGCGATTTTCCAATGCCTGACCGGAGAAAAGGACAACGCCATTGAAAAAATTATCCTGACGGCTTCGGGCGGCCCGTTCCGCCATTTTTCGCAGGAACAGTTGAAACAGGTAACCAAAAAGGAAGCGCTTCAACATCCCAACTGGAACATGGGCGCTAAAGTAACGATCGATTCGGCCAGCCTGATGAACAAAGGATTCGAGATGATAGAAGCCCGCTGGTTGTTTGGCGTCCCGCCGGAACGAATTGAAGTCCTGATTCATCCGCAGTCGATTATTCATTCGATGGTGCAGTTCGAAGACGCCTCCGTCAAAGCGCAATTAGGCGTGCCCGACATGCGGATTCCCATTCAATATGCAATGGCGTATCCCCATCGCCTGCCCTCCGGATTTGAACGGCTGAATTTTAGCAAATATGCGGCATTAACATTCGAAAAACCGGACACTTCCCGGTTTCGTAACCTTGATTTTGCTTTCGAAGCCATCCGCTTGGGAGGAAATATGCCTTGCATCCTGAACGCAGCCAATGAAATAGCCGTAGCTGCCTTTTTGCAAGATAAAACCGGTTTTTTGACCATGAGCGACATAATAGAAAAAACGATGCAAGCCGTTCCTTTTATCGTTTCGCCCTCATTAGACGATTATATACAAACAAATAACGAAGCAAGGGCTAAAGCGGAAGAAATGCTGAAAGTCCTTCATTTTTAAAATTTTATGGAAACAATACTGATAAAAGCATTACAATTAATTCTAAGTTTATCTATTTTGGTGATTATTCACGAGTGCGGACATTTTCTTTTTGCCCGCGTGTTCAACGTACGGGTCGAAAAATTCTATTTGTTTTTCAATCCGTGGTTTAGCCTGTTTAAATATAAACCGAAAAACAGCGAAACCGAATACGGTATCGGTTGGGTGCCGTTGGGCGGTTTTGTGAAAATTTCCGGCATGATCGACGAAAGCATGGACAAGGAAGCGTTGAAACAGGCGCCTCAACCGTGGGAGTTCCGGACAAAACCGGCCGGACAACGTTTGCTGATTATGGTAGGCGGAGTATTGATGAATTTCATTCTGGCGTTCTTCATTTACGCCATGATAGCATTTGCATGGGGCGAAAAATACCTTCCGGCAAGCAATGTAAAAATGGGATTTACCTACAACGAAACCTTCCGTGAAGCCGGCTTTGAAAATGGAGATATCCCTGTTTCATACGATGGAATATCTATCGAAATGGTCGATGTCCGAAGCGAATTGCTCAACTTGATTGAAGCCAAAGAAGTAACGGTTTTGAGAAAAGGAGAAAAGGTAACCATTCCGATTCCGATAGGTTTTAGCACAAAAAATCTGATGGAAAAAACGCATATTGATTACCGTTATCCATTTGTTGTAGAAAAGATAAGCGGAGGCGCTCCGGCATCGAAAGCCGGATTGGAACCGGGCGACAGTATTACGGGCGTTAATGAAATCGACGGAATAGCCGCCGGAGAAATCAGTACGCTTTTAGCGGAAAACAAAGAAAAAGAAATCACCTTACACCTTTATCGTCAGGGAGAAGCGCTGGATATCTCAATTACGCCAAACGAATCCGGTAAAATCGGCGTGGCGTTGCGATCGCCATACCTTATTTACGAAACCGTGCAAAAGCATTACGGTTTCTTTGCCGCTTTTCCTGCCGGTATTCGGATGGGAATTGAAATAGCGCAGGAATATCTGAAAGGATTGAAGTACCTTTTTACCAAAGAAGGGGCGCAAAGCGTCGGCGGATTCGGTACGATCGCCGGTATTTTTCCCGAACAGTGGAACTGGGTTGCTTTCTGGAGCATGACGGCTTTCCTGTCCATTATTTTGGGAATAATGAACCTGTTGCCTGTTCCGGCGCTGGACGGCGGTCATGTGATGTTTCTGCTCTACGAAGTCGTTTCCGGTCGCAAACCCAGCGATAAATTTTTAGAATACGCTCAAATGACCGGAATGATATTGCTGATGGCGCTGATACTTTATGCAAACGGCATGGACATTATCCGGGCGGTATTCAAATAACCGGTATTTCGTTCTATATCTGACATGTATCCCGGCAGTAGAGCCATACAGAAATGGAAAAAGTTTATTCAGGAATGAGAAAAGTTGCATTCGCTACTTGAATCTGCAGGCTTCTTCCACGCTGATCGGATATTCATATTGCCGTACTTTAATTTCCGTTTGCGCGGATAAAGTGAAATACGAAAACAAAAACAGTACGGTTGAAAGTCTCTTTATTTTATATACGTTATTCATCTTTACATCTTCCTGTTCTGTCTCTTTTCCTGTCGAAAATCAGATACACCAGCGGGACGACTACCAGCGTCAACACCATTGAACTTATCAGCCCGCCGATAAGCGCCCAGCCCAGACCGTTTTTCCATTCGGCTCCCGCGCCTTTCGCGAGGGCAATGGGCAACATGCCGACGATGATTGCCAGCGTAGTCATTATAATCGGACGGAAGCGTTTACGGGTTGCTTCGACGAGAGCTTCTTTCACTTCCATGCCGTTTTGTTGAAGTTGTCCGGCAAAATCGACCACGATAATGGCGTTTTTGGCGACAAGTCCCACGAGCATAATCAAGCCCAGCATCGTGAACACGCTTAACGTTTGCATGGAAAGCGCCAGGGCAAACAACGCGCCTGTCAGCGCCAGCGGGATGGAAAACAGCACGACAAAGGGACGGATATAGTTGTCGTACAGCACAACCATTATCAGATAAACCAGCAAAACAGACACCAGCAGGGCAAATCCGAGCGTTCCGAAAGCATCGTCCTGCACGGCGATCTCGCCGCCGTATTCGATGCTGACGCCTTCGGGCAAACGGATTTCGGAAATCATTGCCTTGAGGTCGTTTCCGACTGTCCCCACCGGGCGTCCGGCCACCTGACAGTTGAGAGTTACCGACGACATGCGGTTGCGGCGGTCGAGACGTGTTGTTCCTTCGCTTTCGGATACTTCGGCAAACTGGCTGAGGCGTATCATTTCGCCGCGCAGGTTTTGCAGGGCAAAATTCTTCACGTCTTCGATATTTTTACGGTCGAAATCTGCCAGCCGGATGTTGATGTCCCATTCGTTGTTGTCTTTTTTGAATTTGGCGTCCTGATTACCGTTGAAAGCGTTGCTCAAAGCCGCTCCGAGCATGTCGAACGAAATGCCGAGCGTCGCCATTTTCGAGCGGTCGGGCAGGATATGTATTTCGGGATTGCCGCCTTCGACCGAACTTTTGGCGTCCACCACGCCCGGAATGGCGGACATCTTTTCGCGGATACGGTCGGCGGTCGCAATCAGCGAATCGAGGTTGTTCCCGACTGCATACAACTCGATGGGCGTGTCTTCTTTCCCGCCTGTGATTCCGCTGACCGCCGTGCGTATTTTGGCGCCGACAACAGCGCTTTGCAGCGTCAGTTTCACCTCGCGGGCAAGGTCGGGCGCGGTTATGTTTCGCCGGTCAAACGGCGCCATTTTCACAAAAATATCCGCCATATTCGCCTGCGGCTGTCCCAAATCGGAAGCGCCGACCGTGGTAAACACTGATTTCACCGCCGGACTGCTCCGGATGATGTTTTCTACCTGATATGCCACACGGTTCGTTTGTTCGATGGTGGCGTTCTTGGGCAATTCCAGTTCGATGAAAAATTCGCCCCGATCGCCGATGCTCATCATTTCTTCGCCGATTAGTCCGAATGAAAAAAGCGACAGCGAAGCGGCAAACAGCGCAAGGGTAACGCCGAACACAATGACTTTGTGCCGGAACGACCATTGCAGCAGCGACACTGTGCTTTCTGCGAAACGGTTTATTCCACTTTCAAAACCGGTGATTATTTTTCCCCACCACCGTTTGGAATTGATGTGTTCGATTTTCCCTATGCGCGACGAAAGCCACGGAACAAGCGTAAACGAGGCTAAAAGGCTGAGCAAAGTCGCCGTCGCCACCGTAACGCAAAATTGACGGAACAATTCGGAAACAAGAGATTGTGTAAATGTTATGGGAACAAATACAACGACCAGCACCAAAGTAATGGACACGACAGTTGCGCCGATTTCCTTCAGTCCGTCGTAGGCAGCCTGAACGCGGTTTTTCCCCATTTCCAGATGACGGTGAATATTTTCGATAACCACAATGGCGTCGTCCACCAGAATGCCGACAACCAGCGACAATCCGAGCAAAGTCATCAGATTAAGCGTAAGTCCCATGAGATACATCACGATAAATGTAGCCACCAGCGACGCGGGAATTGAAACAAGTACAATCAGCGAATTGCGGAAACTGTGCAGGAAGAGCAGCATGGCAATGGCAACCAAAAGCGCCGCCAGCAGCAAATCGTTTATCACCGAATCGGCGGCTTCGACCGTAAATTCCGATTCGTTGAGGGCGATAATAAAATTCAGTTCCTTGTCGTGATTTGCTGCTTTCATTTTGTCCAGATGGCTTTCCACCTGACGGCACACTTCCACCGTGTTGGCGTCCGGCTGGCGCTGTATCATAATCCCGACAGACGTCCGGTTATCCACACGGTTGATGGTGGTCGTTTCCTTTTGTGCATCGGCGACGTCGGCAATATCTTTCACGCGCACCGTCGCGCCGTCGGCTGTAACTTTCAGCGCCACGTTTTCGATATCTTCCGTCGAAGTATATTTTCCCGCCAGACGAATCATCACCTGTTGGCGGTCGTCTTTCACTTTTCCGGCAGGAAAATCGAGATTGGAATTAATCAGCGTGTTACTCACCTGCAGGATGGACAGACCGAAGGCTTTCATCCGTTCCCCGTCGATGTTCACCTGAATTTCCCGCTCGCTGCCTCCCGCCAGTTGAACGGCAGCCACGCCGGGGATCTGTTCGATTGCGGGTTTCACTTCGTTCTTGACGAAATCGTAGAAATCACTTGGCGGCATCCCGCTCGTCGCGCCGATATTAAGCACCGGCAAATCGCTGATATTGATTTTAGCGAGCGACGATTCTTTTACTCCATCGGGCAAAGTCCGGCGGATGGCATTAATTTTCCGTTGCGCCTCCTGCAAAATTTTGTCAACGTCCGTTCCCATGCGAAATTCAATCATCACGACCGAAAAGTTTTCCATCGAAATGCTCGATATATATTTGATTCCTTCGAGCGATGCGAGCGCATTTTCGAGCGGTTTCGTAACGGCGCTTTCCACTTCCTGAGGTCCTCCGCCCGGATATGCGGTCGATACCGTCATCAACGGATACGACATATTGGGAAACAGTTCCTTGTTGAGATTCAGGTAAGAGAAAAAGCCGAAAAACAGCAGTACTGCAAATGTTACAACGACAATACTCGGTCGTTGAATGGATAATTTAACGATTTTCATTTTACAAATTCATTTTTAATTACTGAGATTTTTGCTCCTTCCGTCAAGTTGATTTGTCCGTCGAGAACAACGGTTTCGTTTTCGGTTAAACCGTTTATCACTTCTACCTGACTGTCGGTAACAAGTCCGACAACAATGGAACGCAGAGAGGCTTTATCGCCCGATACCGTGTAAACTTTCGGATTTTTCAATCCTCCGACAATACAGCGCCGGTCAATCACGAGTTTCTTTTCATTGTTTGCAGCGCCGGATTCGATATGCGCCACGGCAAACATGCCCGGTTTCAAGTCGTCCGAAGCAGAGATGGCGATTTCCACTTTGTAACTCATCGCGTCGTTCCCCTGAACGCCTACGACCTGAATTTGTCCTTCAAATGTCTTATTTTCGAAAACATCGGAAGTGATGCGCACCGTTTGTCCCCTCCGGAGCCGGATTACTTCCTTTTCCGTCACGGAGATTTCCATTTTCAGGCGCGTCGGGTCAATAATTTCTGCAACAGCCATTCCCGGAGCAACCAGACTGCCTTCTTCAACCATGACATTTTCCAGTACGCCGGAAACAGGAGCCGACAATACCGTATTTTGTAAACGGTCTTTCAAATCGAATACCTGCTGTTCCGCATTTTTCAATGCCAGTTGCATGGCTTCGGTTTCCGATTTTGTTACTGCGCCGGCTTTCTGCAGCGATTCGTAGCGTTCGGCGTCCTTTTTTGCCTTTGCATAACCGGATTCGGCGACACGCAAACCCTCCAGTATTAATTGGTCTTCGACTTTGGCAACCGGTGTTCCTTTCGTTACCCGGTCGCCTGTTTTCCTGTATTTTGCCAATACAGTTCCCTGCGTTTTGGAAGTAATAACGAGGCTGTTGTCCGCCACAATTTTACCGGTCGCCGTGATTGACGGATTGATTTCCGTCCATTGCGGCTGCGTAACATTCACCGGAATCACAGTGTTTACTTCCAGCGACAGTCGGGCTTTGCGGTCGATTTCCTTTTTGTTGCCGATCAATATCACGACAATCAACACGATGAGTAGCACGCTTATGGCTACTGAAAAAAAATGTTTTGAGTTCATTTTATCTACTTTATTTATTTGAATTATTCATTAATTTCTCCAAAGTTCCCTCCGCTTTCATCCAGTTTAATTCGGCTTTTTTGAAGCGTATAAGTTCCGAAATATGGGCAATCTGCGCTTCACGCAACGAAGTTTCGGTTTGCAGCAAGTCGGTAACATTGTATAACCCTTCCTGATACAACATTCGACTCCGGTCATAGACTTTTTCGGCAAGTCGGAGATTTTCTTCCTGCGATTTTGCCGATTGGTGGCTGACGATCAGTTCAGACATGGCATTTTTCTGTTCCATGCGGATAGACTGTTCGGCGTAATCAATATCGTTGTCCAGCATCATCCCCTGCAATTTGATTTGCTTCGAGTTATGATGTTTTGAAACGCCGTCGAAAAGCGGGATATTCAATCGTAAGCCGACAAAGGCGGATTTGAACCAGTGTGTTTTATCATTCAACTGAAATCTCTCCGACTGAAACTGATACGCTCCCGAAGCAACCAGCGAAAGCGTAGGCAGATACTGCATTTGAGTTGCTTTCAATTCCATTCTGTTCAGTTGTTTCCGGTGTTTCAGCACAGCGAGTTCCGTTTTTTGGGAAAGGCTGTTTTCATCGTATAACAGGCGCTTTTCCGGGAAACCGGTTTCCGTCAATACGGAATTGTCCAGTGAAAAATTTTCGTTCGGCGGCATCCCTGTCAATACCTGCAAATATCTTTTTTGCTGTTCGATAACGGTATTAAGGCGCGCTTGCCTGACTTTCAAATCGCTGATATTTATCCGGATTCTATCTCGGTCAATCTCCCGTGCGAGGTCTTCCCTTACCCGCAAGTCGGTTTTCGCATAAAGCGAGTCCTGCAAATTGAGATTGGCGGAAATGCTTTCCAGTTCCTGCATACTGTGCAGAATGTCGTAATAGACCGAAGCGACGTCGTAAATCAGTTGTTCTTTCGTCATTTTGGTTTTCAGCAGCATCAGTTCTTCTACGCTTCGGGCAGCCTTGATTCCGGTAAACAGCGCAGGATTAAAAATGACCTGACTTAACTGTACCGTAAGACCTGCTTCGTAGGGTACGCCAAGTTCTGCGGGGATCATTTCTCCGGATTGTCCGATGATTTCGCCCGGCAGCATCACCACCGGAATAGCCAGATTATCAGTCAGCGAAACCGAAGCATCGACTTGAGGCAAAATGGAGGAGCGCGTTTGCTTTGTCTTTGCGGAGGCTTCTACACTTTCCATGCGTACTTTCGTCATAGAGTGGCTACTCTCTACGGCATATTCCAGACATTTTTTGAGCGTCAGCGTCGCCGACTGGCTTCGAGCTTCGCTCATCCCTGCATAAATAATTGTTATGCAGATGATAATTGCTTTTGTTCTTTTTACTGTCATAAATTTTATTATAAAATTAAATATTATTTTCCCGTTCTGACGTCAGAGTAAACACTCTGTATATCTTCAAAAAAAACAGAGCGAAAACTCTGTACAAGTACAAAAAATATATTCATGCTTTTAACATATTATATAATCCTTCCCATAACCGTCTGTGCCCAAGCCTGTACTTCGTCAGATTTTTATCGAGCATAAAATCCATATACGAGCCGTCGGGCATATAGATAAACATTCGTGCGACAAGTTCGGTAGGAAGTTCCGTCCTGATTTCGCCTTTTGCCCTGGCTATATCAATGATTTCTACCCATGCTGCGAACTCCAGTTTATGAATCTGATTGACTTCCACCTGTATTTCAGGAAATTGCCGCATCGCTTCAAACATGAAAAAAAGATAGTTATATCCGTCTCCCTGCATCAGAAACTCATCTATTTTCTTGTGAATATCTTCCGTGTCGTTCAATGTGTCCTGAATAAAATTCCAGAGCGAATCTTTAGGATAATATTCATATATTTGACGGGCGAAACGGAGTAAGTAGGTGTTTACTAATTCCTTGAAAAGTTGTTCCTTGCTCTCGAAATAATGATAAAAAGCACCGTTTGAAAGACCTGTCGCGGAGATTATGTCTTTCAAAGTTACCGCTTTATAACTCTTTTGCAAAAAGAGCAAAAACGCTGTCCTGGTAATATGTTCTTTCGTATCCTTCATTATAAATAACAGAGCAAAAACTCTGCAAAGGTACGCGGTTATTTTTAATCTGCAAATTTTT
>JAISNS010000078.1 GCA_031276105.1 Dysgonamonadaceae bacterium | reverse complement strand
TTACAAAGAAAAACTATACCGGATTAAAAGAATAAGTGACGAGCGATCATTCGCTCGTCACTTATTCCTGTCACTTTTTATCTAACGATCGCCAGACATACCAGATATAGGCCAGCACGACAGGGATAAAGAGCGATACAATCGACATCGCTTTCAGGGTAAACAAACTCGAACTGCTGTTGGCTATCGTCAACGAACTTTGCATGTCCGACACGGAAGGATAATACGCCGTATGGTTGTATCCTGCGATAAGCAACACCGTCAAAACGACTCCAATAGTACCGATTCCCGCAAACCAGATGCCTTTGGTATATGCAGGATAAAAAATACCTTTGACGAATCCCCAAAGAACCAATACAACTCCTGCCAACAGAATGGCTAAAGCCCAAGGCATGGCCAAAAGATTGTGCAGGTATTTATAAGGCTCTTCGCTGATTACGCCTGTATTCGGATCTTCCGTTAAACCGGTTTTGAATAACAGGGCAATCAAATAAGGGAGGAAAAAAAGCAGGAAGCCGATAACATTGATCAGTAACTGTTTCCGTGCATTCGTGCGGATTTCGTCGTCATTAATATTATTGATAAAGTAGAGGGCGCCCAAACTCCTTGCCAGGAAAAAGATTGCCAACCCTAAAGCTATGTTCCAAAGATTAGCTATTGTAGCGGCGCCGGTTACGGGAATGGCGGCTTCCAGTCCGTGCAGCGGATTTTGCCACGAAGAAATAACCGGCATGACGCCTGTCAGGTTATCTTTATTTACAATAAATTCGGCTCCATAAAACAGCGTGGAAACGGCTGCACCTAACAAAACCGGACCTAACAACCCGTTCAGAAATAAAAACGCTTTATAGGTTCGCTTGCCTAAGAAGTTGCCTTTTTTCGCTATAAATTCATACGAAACCGCTTGAATAACAAAGCTGAAAAGAATCAGCATCCAAACCCAGTAGGCGCCTCCGAAACTCGTGGAATAAAACAAGGGAAACGATGCAAAGAATCCTGCGCCGAACGTAACTAATGTGGTGAAAGTCAATTCCCATTTCTTATTCAACGAACCGATCAGGGTATTCAGATGCTGTTCTTTCTTGCCCAACGAATATATAAGTGATTGTCCTCCCTGCACAAACAACAGGAATACCAGTATTCCGCCCAACAGGGATATAAGAAACCACCAGTAATGTTGATAAAATGAATGATCCATCATGTTTTTATAATTTATAAATAGTTAAATAAACAACTCTTATTTATCTTCTCCTTTTTCCGGTCCTGCTTTTATCTGTTTCATCAGGATGCTTAATTCGGCTATCAGTAAAATCGTGAATAATGCCACGAAAATGAAGAATGTCAGTTTGACCGATCCGGCGTCTATGTCCGACACCGCTGCCTGTACGGGCAGTATATCCTGAATCGCCCACGGTTGACGTCCGACTTCGGCCACAACCCATCCGGCCTGAGAGGTGATATACGCTAAAGGAATCGACCATAAACAAACCCATTGCAACCATTTTGCCTGCTCGAATTTCTTTTTATAACTGAAATACCAGACCACAATAAAGAGCAACAGGAAGAATCCACCCAAAATCACCATCACCCGGAAAGAATAGAAAACCAAAGGAACATTCGGAATTGCATCGGCGGGTGATTGAAAATAGCCGTATCCGAAATAATCGAAATTTTCGTCCAACCGTTTTTTTGCTTCCGCCAATTGAACGTCGTCCTTGTTTTTCTTCGCTTCGCGGTACTGATTCAGCGCCTCGAAAGCCTTTTTTCCTTTGGCGATTTTTTCGTCTATCGACAACGCCGTTTTCCCATCGGGGGTAGTATAACCGCCACGGACAATGTTATTGATTCCCGGAACATAGCCGTCTAAGTCCCTGACAGCGAAAAAGGAAAGCATTTTCGGGAGTTGAATGTCAAACACGAAAGGATCCAACGAATCGTTGTACTGTTTGCCGGGCGTTAGTATGCCGGCAGCCACCAAGCCAACTCCATTTCCGCCTTCGTAAAGCCCTTCCATTGCAGCCAGTTTCATCGGCTGCTTTTGGGCAACCTGATGTGCCGAACCGTCGCCGGTAACGGCAGAGATAACCACTCCCACCATACCGACAAGCGTTGCCACTTTAATGCTGTCTAAGGCAAAAGTTGCTTCGCGTTTCTTCAGCAGATACCACGAACTGATTCCGATAACAACAGCGGCTCCCAGCAACCATGAAGAAATAACAGTGTGGAAGAATTTGTTAATCGCAACCGGTGATAACGCGACTGCCCAGAAATCGGTCATTTCATTGCGGACAACATCCGGATTAAAATTCATTCCGGCCGGATATTGCATCCATGCATTCGCAACCAGAATCCACAAGGCCGACAGGGTAGCGCCTCCAACAGTCAACCACGTGGACGCCAAATGGAACTTCCTGCTTACTTTTTCCCATCCGAAATACATAACCGCGATAAATGTCGCTTCCATAAAGAAAGCAAAAATACCTTCAATCGCCAGGGGAGCGCCGAAGATATCTCCGACAAACCAACTGTAATTAGACCAATTGGTTCCAAATTCAAACTCCAGGATGATTCCGGATGCTACGCCGACGGCGAAATTGATACCGAAAATCTTCATCCAAAACTTGGTTGTTCTTTTCCATTTTATGTCCTTTGTCCGGTAGTAAATGGTCTCCATGATAGCCATGATAAGCCCCAAACCAAGCGTAAGCGGTACGAACAACCAATGATACATAGCCGTGAGTGCAAATTGCGCCCGCGACCAGTCAATTAATGATGCATCAATCTGATTCATTTGAAAACTTTTTTTCGTTAGTGATATGATTTTTTGTTAACTCTCTAAAAACATGTTCGCTTTTTTCTTCTTCCGTATCAAAACCGTTTAACAGGTTAGGGAAGAAAAAAACTCTAAGAACGGCAAACATAATGAACAATTTAACTATAATAATTATCCACAGCGGTTTACCCCATGTAAGGTTTTTGAAACCTTCGATATACATGGCTATGAAATCCGAAAAGGATGCAATTTGCTTCACCGGTACATTCTTTTTAAGGTTATAAAATTTACAATAAACTCATTTATCGCACAATTTATATAAAATACAAACAAAAAACTTTTTCCTTTTGTTTAACAGGAAATACAATTAATTTTTTGCAAAAGTAAGGCTATTTTACAAATTTCTTTTATATAAACTATTCAAAATTTTACAGAATCATTTTGCATGTTCTTTTCTAAATTGTGAAGGCGTTGCATGAAGATGTTTTTTGCAATAAGTAGTAAAATGAGCCGGAGAAGAAAATTTAAATTCATCAACAATTTGACTGAAGGGAATACTTCTGTTGGTGAGTTTTACGATTATATATTTCAGTTTTTGATTTTGCA
>JAISNS010000034.1 GCA_031276105.1 Dysgonamonadaceae bacterium | reverse complement strand
GAAATTTAATGCTAACTTTGCACCCATTAGTATCCTTGGATACTCCAAACACGCATATTTACCAAAAATAATTCGGTTTTTATTTATTTTTCAATTATCATTATGGTATTAGATAAAACATTTTTAACGCTGTCCAAATCACGGTTAAAAGCAATAAATGAATACGAACGATATCCGGATACAATTCAATATGAACAATTAAGAACATTATTGGCTCAAGCTCGAAACACCGAGTGGGGCAAGAAATATGATTATGCCCGTATCCGGTCGTATGAAGATTTTGCAGCCGGAACGCCGATTCAGGATTACGACGATGTTAAACCCTATATCATACGGATGTTGCATGGCGAATCCAATCTTATCCGTCCGGAAAAAATAACGTGGTTTGCGCAATCGTCGGGAACGACCAACGATAAAAGCAAATATATCCCGATCGGAAAGGCCGCTTTGGAACAATGCCATTACCGGGGGCCTCAAGATTTAATAGCCACTTACCTGAACAACGTGCCCGGCAGCCGAATATTTTCGGGCAAAGGCTTGATTCTGGGTGGAAGCCATCGACCGCTGGAATACGAACACAACAGAAAAGTGTATGTCGGCGATTTATCAGCCGTATTGATCAGCAATATGAACCCGCTGGCAAATTGCTTCCGTATTCCGTCCAAAAAAATTATTTTGATGAACGAATGGGAAAAAAAATTAGAATTAATATGCAAATACACCATAAACCGGAACGTTACCAATTTATCCGGAGTGCCGTCCTGGTTTATGGTTTTGATTAACAAAATACTGGCCGAAACAAAAAAAGAAAACCTGACCGAAATCTGGCCGAATTTGGAAGTTTTTTTCCACGGCGGAATAAGTTTTACGCCTTACCGCGAACAGTATAAAGCATTAATTCCTTCGCCCCAAATGCACTACATGGAAACCTACAATGCGTCGGAAGGATTTTTTGCACTGCAAAACGACTTATCCGATCCGTCACTCTTATTAATGTTGGATTACGGCGTTTTTTACGAATTTATCCCGATCGAAGCGATCGATTCCGGCAATCCGCCGGCAGTCCGGTTGCAAGACGTTGAACTCAACCGCAATTACGCGATGGTCATCACAACGAACAGCGGTTTGTGGCGATACAAAATCGGCGATACCATTCGTTTTACCTGCCTGAAACCCTACAAAATCGTTATCACGGGAAGAACCAAACATTATATCAACGCCTTTGGCGAAGAGTTGATGGTCGGTAATGTAGAAAAAGCCCTGTCGGCCGCCTGCCTGCAAACATCAACCAAAATAAAAGAATATACCGTGGCGCCGGTTTACATGTCCGGGCGAAGCAAAGGAAAACACCAGTGGTTGATCGAATTTGAACAGGCGCCCGATTCGTTGCAGGCTTTTGCGCTGATTCTGGACGATATGCTGAAAACCTTAAATTCGGATTATGAAGCCAAACGTTACAAAAATATAACGCTTGATTTTCCCGAAATAACGGTAGCCCGCAAAGACCTTTTTTACGACTGGCTAAAGCGGAAAGGAAAATTAGGCGGACAAAATAAAATTCCCCGGTTGAGCAATACCAGGGAATATATCGATTCGATTCTTTCGATTAATTAATATTTCAACCATTTAAGAATTTCGGCATACTGTTCGCCGACTTTTAATTATTCGCTCGGTCGCTACTTCGGGCCGGGTTGACAATATCGCCGGAATTGCTTACTTTTGCAGGCAGAAATTGAAAAACAAACGTATCAATGTTCGGGTTTGATGTATGAATGATTGGAAGAAGATAAAACAAATCTATGCTTCGGAATTTTTTAAGTATTCCGTAGCGTTACTGTCTTCCAATGCCATATCTCAATTGATAGGTATTCTGGCCTATCCTTTTATTACACGGATATACGCTCCCGATGTTTTTGGGGAATTTAATTGGCTTTTGAGTATTGCCGGAGTGTTATCCCTTTTTTCAACAGGAAAGTATGAGTTAGCCATTGTTCTAACGAAATCAAAAAAAGAATCCATTGCATTGTTTCAGTTATGCATCATTTTGAATCTGTTGGTTTTTTCCCTGTCATTTTTTATTGTTTCCGTATGGAAGCCGGAAATTGCTTCTTGGTTTAACCTTAAAAATTTATTTTCATTAATTCTATTTATTCCGTTTATCATATTATTAACCGGAATAGGACAAACATTAAACTATTTTTTCATCCGTCAAAAGCAATATTATACTGTTAGCGCATACAATATTATACAAAGTATCACCGGTTCGGTATTAAAATGCGTGTTAGGGATTAAAGGTTTTTTTCAAACCGGATTGCTTTGGGGTACATCTTTAGGACAGTTTACAGCCATTTTTGTATGCGTTATCACCGGTAAATCCCAAATGAAAGGATTAGTTAAAATCAATACCTCGCAAATCATACAAGTAGCCAAAGTTTACTCCAATTTTCCGAAGTTCGAATTACCTTACGTATTACTGAATACGTTTGCAAGCAATCTTCCGGTTTTATTACTTTCTTTTCATTTCGAGATGGAAGCCGTCGGACTGTTTTCTTTAGCCGTTACCATTGGGTTCCGACCGATTAATCTGTTTACTAATTCCGTCTATCAAGTCTTGTTCCGAAGAGGATCCGAACGCATTCAAAACAAAGGGAATCTGAAAGACGAATGTTTTTTGTTCTGTAAAATGTGCCTGTTCTTTATTTTACCGTTTTTTATTTTGATGTTATTTGTGCCGGACGAATTATTCGGAACATTATTCGGGCAACGGTGGGAAGGCGTTGGATTCTATTTGAAACTATTGTTACCGGGTTTATTTTTTAACATCATGGTTGCTTCGCTTTCGTTTATACCGGACATTTTTTTCAAACAAAAAACGGCGATGAAGATCGAAATAGGTTACGTCGCATTGAAAATCATTGCTTTATCGTTTGGAATTTACTGCCGGAACTTCGATGTAGCCATTATTACTTATTGCTGTGTTGTAGTTTTGATGCTTATAATAAAACTAATCTGGTATTTCCGCTTAATAAAAGAGTATGAACTGTCTAAAAATTAAATCATGATCAATGTTCGTTTGTCGTATAATAAGGGATATAAATGGTTCTCCGAAAACGGGGTATTTGTTAAAGGATACCTCTTTACTTCGGACAACCGCCTGTTGAGAGGGAAAGAGTTGGCGGATTACTTTTCCGCCGTTCCGTCTTTCTCCGATTTCCAAGCCAGGATTCAAGACGCCAACGGGCTGTTTGCCGTGGTTGTCAAACGGGAAAACAGTCTTTGGGCAACCATCGACAGTACGCGGACATTTCCGCTGTTCTATTACCAGCAAAAAGATTTATTCGTCATCACCGACGATCCGGAACAATTGCAAACGGATCATATTCCCCTCGTTTTGGAAGAAGACAATGCGCTGATCTTTGCCTGTTCCGGTTTTGTTCCCGGAGGTAAAACCCTGTTGAAAGGAGTGTTTCAACTCGTTGCCGGCGAAAGTATCCGGTATGAAAACGGTGTGCCGACAAAAGCGTTTCATACGGAATTTCTGACGGATACGTTTTTTACCCAAACACGCGAAGCATTGAAGGAAAAACTCAAGCAGGTATTGGAGCAGGTCGGACGACGGATGATCGAAGCGCTGGCCGGTCGTCCGGTAGCGATTCCGTTGAGCGGAGGCTTTGATTCCCGCCTGATGGCCTACCTGTTAAGAAAGAACGATTATCGGAACGTGTTTTGCTATACCTTCGGGAAAAACAATAACGTCGAATTAAAGAACGCTCGACGGACGGCGGAAAACCTCGGCTATCCCTTTTGTTTTGTCAACTATGAAAAATATGCGGACAATCCGTTGGTCAACGATCCGGTTTTCAAAAGCTACGTCAACTTTGCGACCCAGTATAGCGCCCGGTTCGAAGAGCAGGACTATTATGCGATGCGCGAATTGATTGATTCGGGAAAAATCTCTGCGGACACTGTATTTATCCCGGGACATTCGGGCGCTATTGCCGGTCATTTACTCTCGAAAGCGATGGACAAACCGCATTTTTCGTTTACCGAACAGGCTTTGGAAGAAGTTTTTTCGCTGATCTATCCCCGCAAGAAAGAGTTGCGTATCTTGCGGAAAGAAGTCGAATTTTTAGACCGGCCTTCGGAAAAATATCCGGCTTATCTGCTCTATGAAAACTGGCGCTTCCAGGGCACTACGGCATTGGCTGCCAACTGCGCGAAGATTTGGGACTTCTTCGGCTTCGAATATCTGTTTCCCTTGTGGGATAAAGAACTCTTCCGTTTTTTTGTTCACCTTCCTTTTCAACACAAGTACGACAAAAACCTGTATAAAGAAACGTTGGCCGAATTATTTGAAGCGTTTAATATTGATTTTCGGGAAGATGAATTATGTCCTTCCGAAAGTCTAATTAAACGAGTTGCCTTCCGTTCAAAATTAAAGAAACGCTTCCCCTTCCTGAAACGCTTCATTAACGTATGGAAAAACGACCCAATCGGTTCGCAATACATCGCCCAAGGGTTTATCAATGAATTAAAGAAATCGGGCAATCACCGGAAGATGTTATCTTTCAACGGCATTTCTTCCGCATGGTATTTATTGCAAGTCAAACGGGAACTGAGGCCGCCTCAGACGCCCGTATAAAGCGTCTTTATATGTACGTATAAAGCGCCTTTATATGTACGTATAAAGCGCCTTTATACGTGCGTATATAAGAAAGAATTTTCCCGTATTTATACGCAAAGCCCGTATTTTTCCGTTAATAAATAAAATTAAATTTACCTGATGCAGATTCGTTTTTTCGCTATTTTCTTTTTTGCAGGAATCCATTGTTCCTTTTTTGCTCAACAAG
>JAISNS010000287.1 GCA_031276105.1 Dysgonamonadaceae bacterium | reverse complement strand
TGCCGGATAAAACAGTCATACCGCTGAATGTAGCGGATTACCGGAAGATGAAAACATTCGCCCAAAATGCCCGTGCCGTTCTGAACAAACACAACGAAGAGGTTTGGGAATACAAACCGATTTTCTTTTCCGGAGAAAACGCAAGAAGATAAGACATAAGAAGATAGAATAAATGGCTATCAACACGACAAACGCTGATTTCTTTTCCGAAATTCTGCCGGCGTTATTCCCACGGTCTTTTTGAAAAGCCGGCTGAAATACGACAAGTCTTCAAAGCCCAGCCGGTAAGCAATTTCACCGACCATTGCCTCGGTATGTTTCAAGCGAGATTGGGCTTCTGCCAAGCGCGCTTCGGTGAGCAGTTGAATGGCGGTTTTTCCGGTTACGGATTTGACGGATTTGTTGAGATGATTCGGCGTAATTTTCAATTCGCCGGCATAAAATGCAATGCTTTGTTTCTTTTCGATGTGAATGTTCAGTAAATCGTTGTATTGCTTCGTAATGGAAAATGCTTTGGCCGGATAAAAATCGAGGCTGCTTTCGCGCATCAGTTTACGTATTTCATAAATACAGGCCAGTAAATAGGCCTGAATCAAAGGATAATCAACTTCCCGCTCGTTGTATAAACGGAAGATGGCATCGAAATCGGCAGATAGCCGTTGAAAAACATTTTTGTTCAAACACAAGGGGTACCGGTACAGAAAACTGCTGATTATTTCCAGTTCGCAGCCCAAATTTTCTTTCGGATAAAACGACGAGTCGAACCGGCAATAATACCCTTCGATATCCGGCGACATTTCGCCGATTGCGCTTGGGGTTGCAGACAGGGAAAGGTGAATATCGTTCCGGTTAATCCTGATTTCATTGAAGTTACATACCCGGATCAAATAGCCTGCCCGGACAAACACTAATTCAACCCGATTCTTTTTTTCTTTGAATAAATCCGGAAGCAAATCCGGTTTTTCTTTGCTTAAAGCGATAATGGAAAAAGCATTCGACTCAGTCACAGACGTCTATAAGAAAATTGTAAAATGGTTGCAGGCGTGTAAATTCGTCTGCCATGTATTGAGCAAAACCGGCGTCGAACAGTTCTTCTCCCACAGGGAACGATTTGTAGAGATAAATGGTTTTGCGTTGTATCCACGGCTGGAAATAGTCGGGCAAATCGTTGTTAAGCGGACGTTTGTATTCTTCTCCGCCCATGATAAAGCCTTGTTTGACGGTCAATTCTTCCGTAATTTCCCTGAAATGTTCCGGTTCGTATTCGATTTTCGAGCGGTAGCCGTCCATCACTTTTTTCTTTGCCATAAAGAGTCCCATTCCGTATTGGTAGCCTTCGGAGCCGACTTCGAGGTAATATCCGGGAAAGGCGAGCCAGTCGTCCACGATGCGTTGGAAAGTGAACCACATATTGGTTTTGTAGGGCAATTTATTGTGCGAAAAGCGGATGTCGCGGTAAATCCGGGAAACGATTTTGTTGGGACGGAAATCCATTTGCGAATCAATGGCGTACATGGCCGGAGTCATGGCCAGCGCCAGCGCTTTCAGGGGCTGCAAGACCTCTTTTTCATAAACCGGTTTGTGTTCGTCAAACCAGGGTTTATAGTTGTTTTCCTTCAATTCGTTGAAGAATTTGAATGTTTTTGGGGTGAAACCGGTAAATAATTCGCTCATAAAATAACTATGGATAAGGATATTAAATGTTAAATGCCGAGCGAACGACAAACGTCTTTGAGTTTCGCTTCGGCGGCAGCTTCGGCGACGACCAGTTCTTCCCGCGATTTTACTTGGCTGTGGAGTTCGATGTAAAACTTGATTTTCGGTTCTGTGCCCGATGGACGGATGGAAACTTTCGTTCCGTCTTCGGCAAAATATTGGAGAACGTTGGACGTTGTCGGCATATTCAGCGAAACCGTTTCATTTTCAACCAAATCTTTTCCGGTCAGTTTAGCGAAATCCTTAATAAAAGTAACCTTCGATCCGGCTATTTCTTTGATGGGGTTTTCGCGGAAATTCTTCATCATGGCTTCAATTTCTTCTGCGCCAGATTTTCCCTGTTTAACGACCGAAATACCTTTTTCTTTCGAGAAACCGTATTCTACATAAATGTCTTGAAGCAATTCGTAAAGCGTTTTTCCTTTGTCTTTTGCCCAAGCGGCAATCTCGGCCAGGAGCATACAGGCGGAAACGGCGTCTTTGTCGCGGACAAAATCTTCGGCCAGAAAGCCATAACTTTCTTCTCCGCCGCCCACATAGACTTTTTTACCTTCGTTTTGGCGCATTACTTCGGCAATCCATTTGAATCCGGTATAAACGTCGTACATTTCGATTCCGTTCTTTTTGGCGATTTTTTTCACTAATTCCGTCGATACAATGGTTTTTACTATGTATTCGTTTCCTTGCAGGCGACCGGATTCTTTCCAGCGAGTGATGAGGTAATAAATGAAAATCAGTAGCGTTTGATTGCCGTTCAAGAGGACAAATTCGTCTTTTTCGTTCCGGACGGCGGCGCCTACGCGGTCGGCGTCGGGGTCGGAAGCCATTACCAGATCGGCTCCTGTTTCGATGGCTTTATCTACGGCCATTTTTAATGCTGCCGATTCTTCGGGATTGGGCGAAACAACGGTCGGAAAATCGCCGTTGATTACATCCTGTTCCGGAACATGAATGATATTTTCAAATCCTGTCGCTTTCAAAGCTGCCGGAATCAGGGTGATACCCGTACCGTGAATCGGGGTGTAAACGATTTTAATGTCTTTATGACGGGCAATGGCGTCTTTGGAGAGGGAGATCGTCAACAAATCGCGGATATATTGCTCGTCGATGCTTGCATCCAACAATTGAATCAGCTTCGGATTTCCCTTGAAATTAATTTCTTCTACCGATGATATTTTGTTTACCTCGGCGATGATATTTTTGTCGTGCGGAGCTACCACCTGCGCGCCGTCGTTCCAATACGCCTTGTAGCCGTTGTATTCCTTGGGATTATGCGAAGCGGTAATGACAATACCGCTTTGGCAACCCAGTTTTCGGATGGCGTAACTGACGGCAGGCGTCGGGCGCAAGTCGGGGAAAAGATAGACTTTAATTCCGTTGGCCGAAAATATATCTGCCGATTTTTCTGCGAACAGCCGGCTGTTGTTGCGGCAATCATGGCCGACAACGACGCTGATTTGCGGCAAATCGGCAAATTCCTGTTTCAAGTAATTGGCCAATCCTTGCGTAGCTGCGCCGACCGTATATATGTTCATCCGGTTCGAACCAACGCCCATTATTCCGCGAAGGCCGCCTGTGCCAAATTCCAAATCTTTGTAGAAAGCGTCTATCAAACCGGTTGTGTCTTCTTTGTCCAACAACTCCCGTACTTTTTTCCGTGTGTCGGCGTCATAATCGTTACCGAGCCAAACATTGGCCTTTGTCCGTACTTGTTTTAATAATGTTTCGTCTTTCATATTATTTTTCTTTTAACCATTCACCTTTTTGTTTTACGATTTCCCGCAAGAAGTTTTCGTCTAATTTCGGGCGGTTGGGATATTGCGATCCTCCGTATTCATTTCGGATAAATTCTCCGTCTTTTTCTTTCTTTACCACTCCATCCATATATTTGACAATTAGGCGTTCGCCTAATTTTTTCCATTCATCCAAAGCCTTTTGAGCAACATCGACGCTGTAACCGGTCAAAAAGGCAACCGCAGCGTCCCGGTCGGAACGGAGCAAGTCGGCGGCTTTCTGTTCGATTCCGGGCTGTGCCGTCAAATAAGCGTTTTCCAATTTATCCTGCAAAATCTGAGCATCCTCTACCATTTGACTGTAACGGGAATACGCCAAGTTTGCCACCCAATTGTGAACCCAAAATGCCGACGTCCATGAAAAATGAGTGAAATCGCCGTTGCCTGTACGGTAACATTCCGGTGTACGGGTCATTGCGGCATACATGGGGGTATAAACGGTGAAACGCGCATCGTCCGTGCCGAACCATAATACGCCGCCTATCTTGTCGGGCAAATAATTCCGCATTTGTCCGACGAACGTAAATCCCGTTTGTTGAGTAGATATTGGCCGTTCAAAACCATATTTTACGCTGTCTATTTCAAACGAAAGCGGGTTGAAGCGGTAAGGCGAATGAAACGGGCCGGCGCCGCAGTCGAGCGTCGGATCGAAAACGGTGCCTTCATAATGGTCGCGCATCATATCCATCAAGTCTTTCGCGCTCAATTTCCGGCTTGGTTTAACATAGAGAGGCATCGGTACCGGATCTTCGCCCAAAATATAGGGAATCCACTGTTCGCCGTTATCGGTAAACCGGTTGTAATAGCTCCATACGCGGGCTTCGCACCAGCGCAATCCACCCCAATCCAAAGGATTGTATGCTTCGGCAAAACTGAAATCCTCATCCCGTCCATTGTAATATCCCTGTTTGCGGGCGAAAGCGATGACGTCTTTTGAATAGAGGCAGTTTTCTTTATCGTTTAACGGGAATTGGCGGATGCGCGATTGATTGGCGTGCGCCGCAATACAATCGTCCGGAACGCGAACGGCTACCCAGACTGCGCCTTTATTTCCGGGGCCTTTCCCAATCATTTCGAGGATCCAGACTTCATTTTTGTCCACGATTGAAAAAGATTCGCCTTCACTGTAATAACCATAGTTTTCGACCAGACCGGTCATGATTTGAATTGCTTCCCGAGCGGTTTTTGCCCGTTGAAGCGTAATATAGATCAAACTTCCGTAATCAATAATGCCGGTGGTATCCGTCAATTCGTGGCGGCCGCCGAAAGTTGTTTCACCGATACAAAGCTGATATTCGTTCATGTTACCGATAACGTTGTACGTTTCGTTTGCTTCGGGAATCTGTCCCAAGTATTTACCTGTATCCCATTCATAAATTTTTCTGACGGTTCCGGGTTTATGCTTGGCTGCCGGCCAGTGATACAATTCGCCGTACAACGCATACGAATCTGCCGAATAAGTAACCATTGTCGATCCGTCGGTCGATGCGGCTTTGCCCACTAAAAGGTTCGTACATGCCCACGAAAGAACAGTTGAAAAAGCCGTAAGACAAAGAGTTAAAACAATTTTTTTCATTTGCATTAATATCATGATGGGCACAAAAATAAACAATTTAAACGAATTATCCGCACAAATAAGTACAAAAGTACAATTAGACGATCGCCTCCGCGCGCTTTAGCGTGCGGAAATTTGTACATTCAAATTTTTGTCCTTACATTTGCGCCCATTCTTTCAAACGTTGCATAAAATAATATGGAAATTTATTCAGAGGGAGTTATTATCGGCATCGGTACTTTTCTAATCATAGGGATTTGTCATCCGATTGTTATTAAAAGCGAATATTATTTTGGAGTTAAATGCTGGTGGGTGTTCCTTGTATTGGGAATCGCGGGAATTGTTGCTGCGTTTCTCATTCGGAATATTATCATCTCCTCCCTGTGCGGAATAACCGGTTTCTCGTTTTTGTGGGGAATCAAAGAACTTTTCGAACAGCGGAAAAGAGTGGAAAAAGGATGGTTTCCCAAGCGAAACGGGAAATAAATAACCGGTAACCATGCAAAACAATACCCGCGAGTCTGTTTGCCTGTTTTATAAAGAACGCTTGCAAAAAACAAACAGCGAATTATCTTCCGTCAAAAGAAACATTTATCTCATTGGAAGCTTGCGATTGTCTGTCTTTGTGGCGTGTATCGTAACAACTTTTCTTCTGTGGTCGCACGGAATTGTAACGGTTTTTGTTGCCGTATTGTCCGGCCTCATCCTGTTTTCGACCTTATTGTTTCGGCACAACCGGCTCAGGAAGCGGAAACATTATTTGGAAACTTCTGCTTTTTGCGACGAAAACGAATTGAAAGGGCTTGACTACGATTTCTCAACATTCGACGGCGCGCCGGAAAAAATAGACGCTTCGCATCCGTTTACTTTGGATTTGGATATTTTCGGCGCTAATTCGCTGTTTCAATCCATCAACCGGACGTGTACCGGTTATGGAAAAAAGATACTGATTCAATGGTTTGAAAATCCGTCATCCGACATTTGCGCCCTTCAATCCCGCCAAAAAGCGGTGGAGGAATTGAGAAGTAAGGATTTTTTCATTCATCATTTCCGGGTATTGGGATTGACGGAACCGGGTAATGATTCGGACTATGAAGCCATAGAAACATTTATAAATAGTCCGGACTGTATTGCTTCGAAACGGTTTCTGAAGATGCTAAGTTTCTTATTTCCCTGTCTCTGGGTGATTTTGATTGCCGGCGTTTTTCTTCATTTCCTGTCACCTTCGATTTTAGTGATTTTCTATATCGCTTCATTGATAATCAGCGAAAGCCGGTTAAAAAAAATAAACCTCCTGCAAGAAAATACCGGGAAAAAGATCAACCTGTTACATGCTTATTTTACGTTGATTGAAACGGTTGAAAATGAACCGTTTCAATCTTCAATCCTGTCGGAACTTCAGTCGCAGTTCACCCGGAATTATCCGAAAGCGTCCGAACGCTTCAAAAAATTCGTCCGCTTAGCCAATGATTTGGAACAGCGAAACAATCTGCTGATTCATCTAATCATCAATCCGTTATTATTGTGGGACATTCGCAAGGCAATCCGAATCGAACAGTGGAAACGGCAAAACGGAACCGCTCTTATCGAATGGATAAAGGTTGTCGGCGAAGTGGATGCCTATTGTTCGTTAGGTCTGTTTTCGTTCAATCATCCGGATTATGTTTTCCCGTCCTTTACCGATCAATACTTCCTGTTAAAGGGGCGTGCATTAGGGCATCCGCTGAAAAACCGCGATTCGTTTGTCCGAAACAATATTGACATCGAAAAGCATCCGTTTTTCCTGATTATTACCGGAGCCAATATGGCCGGGAAAAGCACTTATTTACGAACGGTCGGCGTCAATTTTGTGCTGGCTTGCATCGGCGTCCCGGTTTGCGCCGAATCGTTGACGCTGTATCCCGCCCGATTGGTAAGCAGTTTAAGGACGTCCGATTCGTTGCTGGAAAACGAATCGTATTTCTTTGCCGAACTGAAGCGTTTGAAAATGATTATCGACCGGTTGCAAACCGGAGAGAAATTGTTTATTCTCCTCGACGAGATACTGAAAGGCACTAATTCGGTAGATAAACAAAAAGGATCGTTGGCTTTGGTGCAGCAATTTGTTCACCTCCAATCGTGCGGCATAATCGCGACACACGATTTACTTCTGGGAAATCTGGTGAATGAATTTCCAGGAAACATAAGCAATTACCGCTTCGAAGCCGAAATTAAAGCCGATGAATTATCTTTTTCGTACCAACTTCAAACGGGAATTGCTCAAAACATGAATGCTTGCTTCCTGATGAAAAAAATGGGCATTACCGTTTAAAAATGCCATTCTTCGCTGCTTGCCGCCTTTTTTGTATTGCCGGCAGGCGTGGTTGTTCCCTTTACGGCATTATAATATTCCAAGGCTTCCGGAATTTCTTTCCGTATTTCCGATATTCGCATATTATCCGAAGGATGAGTACTTAAGAACTCAATTTTACTTCCGCCTTGTTGCGACATCCGTTGCCAAAATGGGATAGCGGCTTCCGGCTGGTATCCGGCAAGCGCCATCAAAACCAATCCCAAATGGTCGGCTTCCAATTCCTGCTTCCGACTGAAAGGTAACATCACGCCTACTTGTGCGCCCAATCCGTAAACGGTTGATCCGATGGTTTGTACGGTCGAAGAGGTTTTGTTCAATAAGGAACCTACGGCAGTTCCGCCCATCTGAATTGCCATCTGTTGCGACATTCTTTCGTTGGCATGTTTGGCGATAGCATGGCCTACTTCGTGTCCCAATACAACCGCTAAACCGGTTTCATCTTGAGTGTAAGGTAAAATACCGGTATAAACAACAATTTTCCCGCCCGGCATACAAAAGGCATTTACTTGCGGATCTTCAATCAAATTAAATTCCCACGAATATCCCGCCAAAAGCGATTCTATTCCGGTTACTTTGTAATACGCTTCTACGGCTTGCGCAATTTTAGCACCTACTTTTACCACTAAGGCGGTAGCGTTTTTGTCCGACGATTTGGGGGCGGTTTTAATGTAATTGTCGTACTCCTGAAGACTCAGGGTTAACACTTCCTGATCCGAGACCAGCATCAATTGTTGACGGCCTGTAATAGGCACACTGCCGCACATATAAAAAACGAAGGCAACTAAAAATAACAATGCGATTTTTTTCATTTTCATACTATTTTAATTATCTATATTCCAGTCTATTTCGTCATAATTCAAATCTTCTTCTTCTTCTTCCGGGGCGTCGTCAAATTTGTAATCAAAATCATCTTCTTCGTTGCTCAAATCAATCGCCATCGGTCGATAGACGATGTTTTCGACATCGTGGAACGGCTGCTCGTTCAACGTTTTCCAAAGAATATCTTTCAAAGCAACAATTCCTTTGTGGGTTACGGAAGAAATAAAAACGGCAGGAATGTCTGCCGGTAAATCTTTCGACAGTTCGGTTTCCAGTTCTTCATCCAGCAAATCGGATTTGGATACGGCCAATATTCGCTGTTTATCAATCAGTTCGGGATTATATCGTGTAAGTTCGTTCAAAAGAATCTCATATTCCTTTTTTATATCATCCGCATCGGCCGGGACAAGGAAGAGGAGCAAGGCATTGCGTTCGATATGACGTAAAAAGCGTAATCCCAAGCCTTTTCCTTCGCTGGCGCCTTCAATGATTCCCGGAATATCGGCCATTACAAACGAATGGGTTCCGCGAACATCTACGATTCCCAAGTTAGGTTCCAACGTTGTAAAGGGATAGTTGGCTATTTTGGGTTTAGCCGCCGAAACTGCCGACAACAAAGTAGATTTTCCCGCGTTGGGAAAGCCGACCAATCCAACATCGGCCAATAGTTTCAACTGCAAAATAATACGCTTTTCCTGATACGGTTCGCCCGGTTGGGCGTATTTGGGCGCCTGTTTGGTGGCCGATTTGAAATAGTTGTTTCCTTTTCCTCCCCGTCCCCCGCGAAGCAGGATAACTTCTTGTCCGTCGCGACTGATGTCGGTAATAAATTCGCCGGTTTCGCCATCATAAACGACAGTTCCCAAAGGCAATTCTATGATTTTGTTTTCACCGTTTTTACCCTTGCTTAATCTTCCGGAGCCACTTTCACCGTGTCCGGCCAAGATATGCCGTTCATATTTTAGATGAAGCAAAGTCCAATAGTTGGAATTACCGCGTAAAACGACGCTTCCGCCATCGCCGCCATCGCCGCCGTCGGGGCCTCCGCGTGGAATGTATTTCTCGCGCCTAAAATGAATAGAGCCTTTTCCGCCCTTTCCCGACCGGCAATAAATCTTTACATAATCAACAAAATTAGATTCTGCCATTTTTCATTTTTTGAAAGCCAAAAGGTCTATTACTTCCGTAATCCGTTCAAATATATCCTCAATTGTACTGTATCCTTTGATGTCGAACAGTTTGCCTTTCTTTTTATAGTATTCTTTCAACGGTTCGGTTTGTTCTTTGTAAACGGTTAGCCGTTCTTTGATTACCTCCATGTTATCGTCGGTACGACCGGAAAATTCTCCTCTTTTTAACAGCCGGAAAATCAAGTCTTTTTCTTCTACCGAAAGCGAGAAGACCGCGGCAATTACAGTTCCTTTTCCGTTGAGCATAGCATCCAACTCTTTTCCTTGCGATAAAGTTCTGGGGAAGCCGTCAAAAACATATCCTTTGGATTGGGGATATTTGTCCAACGTTTCGGCTAAAATATCAATAATCAACTGATCGGGCACCAAGTGTCCTTGATCGATAAATTCCTGTGCTATTACGCCCGAAGGTGTACGATTTTCGATTTCATGACGCAAAATTTCTCCCGTTGAGATATGGTGAAGACCATATTTTTTAACAATGAGTTCGCTTTGAGTCCCTTTACCTGCGCCGGGCGCGCCAAAAATTACTATATTAAGCATTTTATTAAAAATTTACTGTAAATAATTAGAAAGTAAATCTCAATCTTTAATCTTGTAAATATTTCTCAAGTTTCGTCCCCATCCGTCATAATCCAATCCGTAGCCCACAATAAAATCGTTGGGTATGGAAATAGCCGTATAATCCGGCTCAACATCCATTTGAAACGCTTGAGGCTTGAACAGTAAACTGACCGTTTTGAGGGAGGCCGGCGCTTTTTCTTTTATTTTTGCCGACAGGTAAGCCATTGTATGTCCCGTATCAACAATGTCTTCAACAATAACGACATGACGGTGGGTTATATCGCAATCCAAACCCTGTACTTCTTTTATTTGCTCGTTCCGGTTGAGACCCTGATATGATTTTAAGCGGATAAAAGCGATTTCGCAGGGAAAATCAAATCTGCGTATCAAATCCGAAGCAAACATAAATGCGCCGTTCAGGACTACGATAAACAACGGTTTTTTATCGCGCAGGTCTTTATACAATTGTGTCGCAATGCTATCTATTGCTTCGATAACAGTTTCTTCCGAAAGGAATAGTTCAAATTTTTTATCTTTAAGCCTAATTTCATTCATTTACGAAAGATTTTAAATTGCGGCACAAATGTAGATAAAAAAATTGGAATCACAAACTTTCAATCCAGGCCAGGGCAAACGCATCTTAATTTATTAGAATTTTCAGAAGATAATCGTTATTCCAGCCGGCATCCGCCTCTTTTCTATTGATATGTAACGCCTAACGGCATAATTCCTTGCGGTGAATACGTATCCGTAAACTAAAAGATAAAAACTAAAAACTAAAAGTTGCGTGAAGCGGCGTTTATTTACCGCGCTTTGCGCAACTTTTAGTTTTTAGCTTTTAGTTTTTAGTTTACTCTGCCGCTACGCAACGCACTGATAAGCCGTAGCCTCTATTGATGCCGATGATGCTCCTGTTCCCTCTGTCGAAGCTCACAAACCTGCCGTCGGAACTCTGGGCGCTACTGCTCCAGTAGTGGCCGTAGCAGCCTCGGTAGCTCAGCGAGCCATCGCTGTTGACCCGAAAACCGGCCGCCGGCAGATAGAGGTAATCGCCAACTTTCAGCAGAGCAGAAAAGTTACTGGTACTGCTACTCCAAGTTCCAGGCCAGGCAAGAGTATTATTATCAGCGCCAAGATTTCCGTTACCTGTAGTCTTGTTTATAGCAGCAGCGAACTCAGGATTTGTAGGCAAACGCCAACCCGCAGGACAAGGATTTTTAGCAGCATACCAGTCAGCAGTACTATGAGTATTATAATCCTGATACTCAGGAATAGCAGGGCCGTTACCATTATCATTATAAGTCCATTCTGATGTTGATGGGGGTGCGTCGGTTATTGCATTAAGATTCTGAACAGAAGCAGTTGGAGCCCCCCAACGATACCAGTCGCCATGATGAGCCTGTGTAAGCGTTTCGCTACCGGTAAGAATATCCAAACCGCCCAAATTATGACACTGGAAAGTCAACCAGTCGGTAGCCGCTCCCGTATTTGCTATCTTGGCAGGACAGCCGCACAGCCCGTCCTGAACGGAAATATCCATATCAGCCAGTTTCGCTTGATCGTTTTTATCCCTGTAACTTGCCAGCAATTTTACGGAATAACCGGAGCCGTTTACCAGCGATTCCACCTTATCCTTAAAAGTAACCGTAAATGTTTTACAGCCGGGAGTACC
>JAISNS010000209.1 GCA_031276105.1 Dysgonamonadaceae bacterium | reverse complement strand
TAATCACGGGTTACCACATCCCAGAGAACGACCCGGTAGTTTTTCCGCATTTTAAGGAATTGACGGATGCGCAAATGTCCGTGAGGCGGGCGGAAAAGATTGCTGTCGATCAACTGTGCCGCTTCTTCCACGTCTTGACAGTAACTTTTGGTGCGAGATCGCAAGCCTTGCAGGTGATGGAAGGTATGATTTCCTACCAGATGCCCCCGGTCGATGAGCATTTGATATGTTTCGGGATATTTGCGGACATTATCGCCTACGCAGAAAAAAGTAGCTTTTATATTGTACTTCTCCAGCAAATCAAGCACCCAGGGGGTAATTTCGGGGATAGGCCCGTCGTCAAAAGTCAGATATACTGTTTTTTTATCCGTATTGAAACGCCAAACGGCTCCCGGAAAAAAAATACGATAGAAAAAGGGCGGCTGTTCAATCAACATATAATTTATCGATTAGCGCCCCCCATTTTTTGCACGCGGTTTGCAAATTGTTCATAGCGTGAATAATACTGTTCAAATTCCGGTGCATACTGTTCGTATAACTCCTTATTGTTGTGATAAAAGAAAAGAAGAATTGATTGCAATTCGCTGATATCCGTGTGTACTTCGCTAAAAATACCGGCATATTGTCGATCCGTCAGGCGGGAATACCAGTTCAAATTTCCCGTAATAAGTTCGGCCAAATCTGTATATAATTCCGTAGCTTTCTCTATTTCTCCAATCCGGTTATATGCTTCGGCTAAGGGAGCGGATGAATAAAAATCGTGGGGAACGTTGTAGGACGGGATTACTTTCAGGCAATAGTCCAACACTTCTTTTGTCTTTGCCGTGTCGCGCTCATTAATCAGGTTACGGGCTAATGAGCCGAACAGGATACGGAACGTCCGCGCCATCCGCGAAGTGTTTTCATCCAAATACAATCCCGGTTCTTCCAGATTACCCCAACGGTATTTTTTGAGCAAGTTCGTGTACATCGCCTCCGTATCAATTTCTCCGAAAGTTTGAAACGGCATAATGCGATAGGCAATTCCATCCTGCCGGAAATAATCATCCAAACGCAGGTACATATCCGACCCGACGGTGATTGCATAATAGATCGGGCGCGACCAGTCGGAATTGTTTTTCAACATATCCAGTATCATCATCTCTTGCTTCGTCAGATAACTCTTTGCCGGAATTTTCCGTTCTCTCAGACTGTCGTTCATTTCTCCGAAATTGATTCGTATATCGCCGGTAATCCGGGCTATGTCTTCCGGTTTCAGGCGACCGGAAGCAGCGATTTTTTCCGTGTCAACCGGAATGACTATCCGCTGAGTGCGTACATGGGTGACTTCCTGTACTCCTCCCTGCAAGCGAATCTGTTTCGTACGCTTGTCTTCCGATTTGACCCAGTCCAATACCCGGCCGATATCCCAAGCGTCGCCGGTTCGAGGAATGATATGGGCTATTTCGTTTTTACCTTGTTTATAATCGTACTTTTGCCAGTCAATGGGCAGGGGTTCGGATTCGTAGGCTTGACGTTTCATCTGATCGATGTACCAGTCGGTTTGCAGGTAACTCAGATTGCATACGCGCACGTCGGTGCGATAGCCTTCTACTTCCTGTCCATACCAGAGAGGGAAAGTATCGTTATCTCCATTGGTAAAGATGATGGCATTCGGTTCGCAGGTAGTCAGGTAATTATAACCGAAATCGCGCGTAAGGTAACGCTTGGAGCGATTGTGGTCGTCCCAGTTTTGTGAAGCCATTTGAAAGGGAATCAACAGGCAGAGGATGACGCCTCCGATAGCCGCCGGAAGTTCGGGCAATTTAAGATTTTTATTCAATCCTTTGATGACTCCGGCAGTTCCCAGCCCTATCCAGATACAAAACGCATAGAAAGAGGCGGCATAGGCATAATCTCTTTCGCGCGGCTGGTTAGGCGTTTGATTCAAATATACGACAATCGCCAACCCGGTCATAAAGAAAAGCAGGAAGGTGACCCAAAATTGTTCAACGCCCTTTTTCTTGTCGAAAACTTGGAAGAAAATACCCAAAATACCTAACAGTAAAGGCAACATATAGTATTTGTTGTGTCCTTTGTTTTTAGCTATGCTGTCGGGCATATCATCCTGCGGGCCTCGACCCAATATTTTTTCGTCAACGAATTTAATGCCGGTAATCCAGTTGCCGTTCAGGAGATCGCCGCTTCCCTGAATATCATTTTGTCTTCCGGAGAAATTCCACATAAAATAGCGCCAGTACATGAAATTGACCTGATAGGAGAAAAAGAATTTCAGGTTTTCCCCGAAGGTTGGTTTTTGCACCCATTTGTTTCCCTGCGGCGTTTTCACTTCCACCCGCCGTCCTTCAAAGTTCGTCCATTCCTTATAAACCTGAATATGACGGGGATCGGAACTGTGCATCCGGGGGAAGAGCATATTTAATTCATCGACGTATTCGTATTGTTTTTTCTTTTCCGAACCGTCGTATTTGTCTTTTTCGGACGGATTTTTTTTAGCGATTTGCGTCCAAATGGTTTCTTTATCTGTTTTGGCAGGGGTGCCGTCGGTATTGTATTTGAGTTCGGAAACAAAGGTTTGTCCGTAAAACAGGGGTACTTCGCCGTACTGTTCGCGGCTCAGGTAGGATCGGAGGGTAAAAATATCTTCCGGCGAATTTTGATCCATCGGCGTATTGGCCGAAGAGCGGATCATGATCAAGGCATAGGACGAATATCCGATAGTGATGACTAATAAGCCGACTAAGAGGGTGTTTAATGCGACCGGCGTGATTTTTTTGTACTGGAAAAGGAAAATCGCTAATGCTACCGTCAGCAGGGCGCCGAGGATATAGTTTCTGCCGAAAAACGGGATTCCTAATAAAAAAACAACTGCGAGGAAGGCGATTTTTCCACGCGCCGGATGTTGATTTTTCCGCATGGTTTCCCATATACTCCAAGCTAAGAGGCCGAATATGAGGACAACGTAAAATGCAACGCCCGAGTTGTAGGAAAATCCGAATCCGTTAACAAACAGGAGTTCGAACCATCCGCAGACTTCCATAATGCCCTGCACCAGTCCGTAAAGGATAACGGCGATGAGGCCGAACGATATTAATAAAGCCCATAAAGCTCCTTTTAAGGTCGAATGGGGATTTTTGCGGAAATAATAGACCAGTACAATCGCAGGGATACACAGGAGGTTTAATAAATGGACGGCTATCGAAACGCCCATTAAATAGGCAATCAGAATCAGCCAGCGGTTGGAATAAGGCTCGTCGGCCAAATCTTCCCATTTCAGAATCAGCCAGAATACGACTGCCGTCATCAGGGAGGAAAAGGCATATACTTCGCCTTCCACCGCCGAAAACCAGAAGGTATCGGAAAAGGTATAAGCCAAAGCGCCTACTGCTCCGGCTCCGAGAATCGTGATTAATTGCCGGGGTTTAATTGTTTCTCCGCCTTCGGGCAGGAGTAATTTTCGCGTCAGGTGAGTAATTGTCCAAAAGAGGAACAATATTGTCAAAGCGCTGAATGTAGCCGACATGACATTGATCATCAATGCTTTTTGCGAAAGTTCGGAAGTCAGTTGAGTAAACAGGTTTCCGACCAGCATAAAGATAGGATTTCCGGGAGGGTGCCCTACTTCCAATTTGAAAGCCGATGCGATAAATTCACCGCAGTCCCAGAAACTGGCGGTAGGTTCGATGGTAAGGAGATAAGTCGCTATGGCAATGGTAAAAACCATCCAGCCAACAATATTATTCGCCCATTTGTATGTCTTCATAAGTCAAACTGTTTATTTCACATTTGTATTCAGAGCCGCAAAGATAATAAAAAATTATGAAACAAGCGGTAAATAAGTTAAGAGAATAAAACTTGTGCTACCGGCTATTTTTCTCCCTACATTTTTGTAAATTTTCCTACGTTTTTGTAGAATTTCCCTGGGGAAAAGCGTTCTGTTTTGTCGGTAATATATTAGTTATTGGTTATTTATATTCATTGGCATGGTGTTTGTATCATTTGTGATAAAATGGAACCATGTTGAAGTGCAGAATATTCACGCTATCGGCCTGTTTGGAAATCAGGAAAGGCGACAAACTGTTTTTGAACACGAAACGGATCGAATTGTTGCGCCAACTGCGACAGGGAGGTTCCATTCAAGCGGCGGCTATGGCTATGCACATTTCCTATCAACTGGCGTGGAACTATATCAACGAAATCAACAGTCTTTCTCCGGTGCCCATAGTGGTACGCAAGCGCGGAGGCGCCGACGGCGGAGGAGCCGAACTGACTAAATATGGCGCCGCTCTTGTCGGTAATTTCATGCGTATGCAGGAGATGCACCACGATTATTTGCAAACGCTCGAATCGACAATCGACGGTTGCTTACTGTAAATTAAAAAAACAGGCTATGAAGCGTTCCTTATTACTTTTAGCGATTTTATTTATTGTCCTGTCGGCAACAACGTTACTATCGTTTGCCGTAGGCCGATATCCCATTGCCGTCGCAGATATTCTGAGATATTTGTTCGCCGGTGAACAGATCGACGAAAATATCCCTATCCTGATTGAACAGGTACGGACTCCGCGCATTCTGGGGGCTATATTGGCCGGTGGATCATTGTCGGTAGCCGGAGCTGTTTATCAGGGATTGTTCCGGAATCCGATGGTCAGTCCCGATATTTTGGGCGTCACTTCCGGCGCAGGATTCGGGGCGACGTTAGCGATTCTCTTTTCGGCGGGATTGGCGGCCATACAGCTTTCGGCTTTCGGCATGGGACTGCTCGCCGTGTTTCTGACTTTGCTGCTAAGCCGAATCATGACAAACGTTCACGACAAAGTACTGACGATGGTGCTGTCGGGGATGATTGTCGGCGCCCTGTTCGGCGCCTTAATCGCGCTGATGAAGTACTTGGCCGACAGCGAATCGCGATTGCCGGATATTGTGTTCTGGCTGATGGGAAGCCTTTCGGAGATAACGATGAAGGAAATAAAAATGGTTGCACCGATTATCCTGATTGCGCTTGTGCCGTTGCAACTTGTTGCGTGGAGATTGAACGTTCTGTCGTTCGGAGAAGGCGAAGCGCGAACCTTGGGCGTCAACACGAAATGCCTGCGCTTGATTGTTATCGTCTGCGCTTCTTTGCTTACGGCGTCCGTGATTGCCGTCAGCGGTTTGATTGGTTGGGTAGGGCTGATAATTCCGCATTTATCCCGATTCATCATCGGCCCCGATCATCGCCTGTTGCTGCCGGCCTCTTTTTTTACCGGATCTGTTTTCCTGCTTTGGGTCGATAACCTGTCGCGGTCGATCGCTTCGCTCGAAATTCCGCTCGGCATACTCACGTCCATGATCGGAGCGCCTTTGTTTTTCATCGTATTAAAAATATCGTCCAAACGGGTTTGGTAACCATGGAACTGAAGATAAAAAACGCATCGTTAGGCTACCGTCGGAAAGTTGTTTTGAGAAATATTGATCTCGAATTGCTTACCGGTCAAACAACTTGTTTCATCGGGAAAAACGGCGCCGGCAAGACAACTTTGTTCAAATCGATTCTGGGTATCCTCCCCTTGCTCGACGGTGAAATTTTGCTCGACGGGAAAAATATTGCTGCCTGGAATCGCCGTCGGTTTGCCCAAAAAGTCGCCTATGTGCCGCAGGCGCGTTCTTTGCCTTTCCCATTCACGGTGTTCGAGGTTGTGCTGTTTGGGCGGACAGCCCATCTGGGCGCATTTTCTTCGCCGGGCAAGGCAGACAAACTCATAGCTGAAGATTGTTTGGAACGGTTGCAAATCCGTTACTTGAAAGATTGTCTCTTCACCCAAATCAGCGGCGGGGAACAGCAATTGGCAATTGTAGCGCGGGCGCTTGCGCAACAGCCGGCGTTCCTGATCATGGACGAACCGACGTCGAACCTCGATTTCGGCAATCAAATCAAGATACTGAATCAGGTGAATAAGTTGAAAAACGATTCGCTGGGTATTCTGATGGCCACTCATTCTCCCGATCATGCGTTTATGTGCGACGCGCAGGTAACGGTTATTCACCGGGAAGGCATCCGGAAACAGGGAAATTGCAATCAAGTCATTACCGGCGAGATTCTGCGGGAAATCTACGATGTGGACGTTTCTATCTGCCGGATCGAGAACCGTAAGACTTGTATTCCATTAAATATATGACATTACTCAGCCCAGCGGAGTCCGATGGACAAAATAAAATGATGTTACTCATCCCATCGGAGTCCGACGGACAAAATAAAATGATGTTACTCATCCCATCGGAGTCCGACGGACAAAATAAAATAATTTACTCGTCCCATCGGAGTCCGACGGACAAAATAAAATAATTTACTCATCCCATCGGAGTCCGATGGAGAAAATAAAATAATTTACTCGTTAAGCAATTTTAAATAATAAAAAACAACAGTACCTAACTCCAGGGCAAACGCATCATAATTTATTAAGATTTTCAGAAGATAATCGTTATTCCAGCCGGCGTCAGGCTTTTTCTTTTTATTGATTCCTGTTACGCATATTTTCGGAAAGTCCTGAAAGGACGTAATTTTCATAACCGCAGGTCATCGACCTGCGGAGAGAGAGGCATCCACCCATCCTCCCTGCCTGAAAGGCAGTATTTGGTAAGGAAGATGAAGTCCTGCCTTTCAGGCAGCGTTAGCGGCGTGTTACTTCCTGCCGCAGGTCTGCGACCTGCGGTTATGAAAATTTTGCCTTTCAGGCAAAGGAAACTAAACCGGATGCTGCGTAACATGAGTTATTGATATGAATCTCCTACGGAGATTAGATTATGTTGACATTCATTTTCTTTTTATTGATATGTAACGCCTGCCGGCGTAATTGGTAACGCCGCTTTGCGTAATTCCTAATTCCTGAATTTTTAATTTTTAATTCCTAAACCTCGTTAGAGGTTTCATCTCATTTTTCTTTCCTACATTTTGGTTGTTTCTTCCGGTTTTTTCCTACATTTTTGAAATAAAATTCGGAGCCGTTATTAAATCCTGTTTTATAACGAATTTATCCTTATATTTCTAATAAATAATTATTTAAATAATAAGAAATCAAATAAGATCACCGTTGGCACATTCCTTGGATTACTCGTTTGTAGAAATATTATTCATTTAAAAATAAATTCAAAATGCGAAAGATTGCAATTTACGGGAAAGGCGGTATCGGAAAATCAACCACCACCCAAAACACCGTGGCCGGTTTGGCCGAAATGGGACGAAAAGTAATGGTAGTCGGCTGCGACCCCAAAGCCGATTCTACACGTTTGCTCTTGCACGGCTTGGCACAAAAAACCGTTCTGGATACGCTTCGCGACGAAGGCGAAGACGTGGAATTAGACGACGTGATGAAAGGCGGTTTCCAAAACACCAATTGCGTGGAATCGGGCGGCCCCGAACCGGGCGTCGGTTGTGCCGGACGCGGCATCATCACTTCCATCAACCTGCTCGAACAGTTGGGCGCTTACGACGCAGACAAACAATTGGATTATGTCTTTTACGATGTGCTCGGCGACGTGGTGTGCGGCGGATTTGCCATGCCCATCCGCGACGGCAAAGCGCAGGAAGTCTATATCGTCTGTTCGGGCGAAATGATGGCGATGTATGCCGCCAACAATATTTGCAAATCCATTGCCAAATTCGGCAAAGTGGGCGACGTGCGCTTGGGAGGATTAATCTGCAACTCCCGAAAAGTAGATAACGAATCGAACATGATTCAAGAATTTGCCAAAAAGCTGGGTACGCAGATGATTCATTTCGTGCCGCGCGACAACATGGTGCAACATGCCGAAATAAACCGCAAAACGGTGATCGACTACGCTCCCGACCATGCGCAAGCCAATGAATATCGCGCACTGGCCAAGAAAATTGACGAAAACACCAATCACGTGATTCCCACTCCGCTATCCATGCAAGAGTTGGAAGATTTATTAGTCGGATTCGGAATATTAAATTAAAACACTATGTTGCTAATAAGAGCCATTGTACGCCCGGAAAAATCGCCGGTTGTTATGAAAGATTTATTCAATGCCGGATTTCCGGCCGTAACGAAGATTTCCGTTTTCGGACGGGGCAAACAGCGCGGACTGAAAGTCGGCAACGTTACATACGACGAATTGCCCAAAGACTTGTTGATCATCGTTATAAACGACAAAGACAAAGACTTTGTGGTAGAAACAATCATCGAATCTGCCCGCTCGGCGCCCAAAGGGCAGGCGGGCGACGGAAAAATATTCATCACCCCGGTAGTGGAACTCTATACCATCTCCAGCGGTAGAAAAGAAGAATAAGTATGAAACTGATTTTAGGAATAATACGAATATCCAAGATGGGCGAAACCAAGCAGGCCTTAGCCGACGCCGGGCTACCGTCTTTCACCGCAATGCCGGTGCTGGGACGCGGACAAGGACACGGCGATTTGGAAAAAATCAGAGAAGCCGAATCCGCAGCGGCCGAACATGCTCTGGAGTTTATCCCCGAAGTGCCGCGCTTGAAATCGAAACGGATGATTACCCTTGTAGTCACCGACGAGAAAAAAGAGTTGGCCGTACAAACCCTCCTCAAAGCCAATCAAACGGGAAAAAGCGGAGACGGGAAAATAATTGTAGTTGAAACATTGGATTCGTTCAGCGTCCATACCGGAGAATCCGGCAATATAACGTTGGATTGAAACCGGTTCGTTTAATAAAAAAAAACAATGACGGATAATAATATAGACAACAAAACGGCAACTACCGGACTGGTTGCCGAATTACAGGAATTTCGAGACGAAGTAATCACCAGGTACCCGAAAAAAGTAGCCAAAAAAAGGGCAAAAGCCATTGTGCTAAGCGATCCCGAAACGCCGCCCGAAATACTGGCCAATGTTCGCACCATTCCGGGCATCATCACCCAGCGAGGCTGCACCTATGCCGGCTGTAAAGGCGTAGTGCTGGGACCTACGCGCGACATCGTAAACATTACCCACGGCCCTATCGGATGCGGATTTTATTCATGGCTCACCCGCCGCAACCAAACAAAACCGGTAGATGAAAACGATTCCAATTTCATCACCTATTGCTTCTCTACCGATATGCAGGACTCGAACATCGTCTTCGGCGGCGAAGAAAAACTGAAACAGGCCATTCGCGAAGCTTACGAACTGTTCCACCCCAAAGCAATTGCCGTCTTTTCCACCTGCCCGGTCGGGCTGATTGGCGACGACGTTCACCGCGTATCGCGCCAAATGAAGGAAGAAATCGGCAACGGTATCAATATCTTCGGATTCTCCTGCGAAGGATACCGCGGCGTATCGCAATCGGCCGGTCACCACATCGCCAACAACGGACTGTTCAAAAACCTGATCGGTCGCGACGACGAAGTGAGAGGATCGCTGAAATACCGCGTCAACCTGCTGGGAGAATACAACATCGGCGGCGACGCGTTCGAGTTGGAACGGGTTTTCGAGAAATGCGGCATCCATCTGATTGCTACTTTCAGCGGAAACTCCAACATCCAAAAATTTGAAAACGCTCATACGGCAGACCTCAACATGGTGATGTGTCATCGCTCCATCAACTACGTTGCCGAAATGATGGAAACCGCTTTCGGTATCCCATGGATTAAAGTGCAGCCCATCGGCGCACGCTCAACGGCAAAGATGCTGCGCAAAATCGCCCAATATTTCGGAGCAAAAGAATTGGCGGACAAAGTCGAAGAGGTAATTGCCGAAGAAATGATTCCGGTAGAAAAAGCACGCGAAGAAGCCCTCAAACGAACAAAAGGCAAATTAGCCATGCTTTTTGTCGGCGGGTCGCGGGCGCATCATTATCAAGACTTATTTGAAGAACTGGGCATGGCAACCGTCGCCGCCGGATACGAATTCGGTCATCGCGACGATTACGAAGGACGCCGCGTTATTCCCACCATTCAGATCGACGCCGACAGCCGCAATATCGAAGAAATAACGGTCGCGCAAGACGCCACCCGATACAAACCGCGCAAAACGGAAGACGAACTGAAAGCGCTGGAAGCCGAAGGAATGGAATTTAACGAATATCACGGTTTAATGGCTCAAATGGAAAAAGGCATGTTGGTAATTGACGACCTCAGTCATTACGAAATGGAAAAATTGATCGAAAAATACCACCCCGATGTATTCTGCGCCGGCATCAAAGAAAAATTTTGCGTGCAAAAAATGGGTATTCCATTAAAGCAACTTCACAACTACGATGCCGGAGGCCCTTATGCCGGATTCAAAGGCGCTATTAATTTTTATAAAGATATCGAAATGATGGTAGGCGCTTCTATCTGGAAAGAATTGAAAGCGCCTTGGGAAAGCGAAGATTATATTGAAGCAACATTTGTTTATTAAAATAAAAAACATGTTATTACGTCACACAACAGAAAAGGAAATAGACAGGAAAGCATTGACTATCAACCCTGCAAAAACCTGTCAACCCGTAGGAGCCATGTACGCCGCACTCGGATTGCACGGATGCCTGCCCCACAGTCACGGTTCGCAAGGCTGCTGTTCCTACCACCGAAGCGCCCTCACGCGGCATTTCAAAGAGCCGGTAATGGCAGCTACAAGTTCATTTTCGGAAGGATCGTCTGTTTTTGGAGGCTCTTCCAACTTGGTTACGGCCATCGAAACCATATTCACGGTATATGAACCCGATATAATCGCCGTTCATACCACCTGCCTGTCCGAAACAATCGGCGACGACCTTACCCAAATCGTATCCAAAGCGAAAGAAGAAGGAAAAGTACCCGATGGAAAATTGGTTATACATTGCAATACGCCCAGTTATGTAGGAACGCATATTACCGGATATTCCAATCAGGTATCCGCTTTCGTCAAATTCTTTTCCACCACTACGCCGAAAAAAAGGAACGTAGTAAACTTGGTAGCCGGTTGGATGGAACCTTCCGACATGCGCGAAATCAAACGGATAGCCAAAATAATGGAAGCGCGGACTATTTTATTTCCCGATATGTCGGGGGTGCTGGATTCGCCTCTGACCGGAAAATTCGAGATGTATCCCCCGGGCGGAACTACGGTGCAGGAACTTATTGCCACCGGCGACAGCAAATTCACCATTGGCCTCGGCGCCTATTCTACGGAAGACGCCTGCGTGAAACTGGAAAACAAATGCAAAATCAAATTTGAAGTGATGGAAATCCCTATCGGACTGAAAGCGACCGACCGCTTCATCACCTCCCTGAGCCGTCACGCCAATGTGCCCGTGCCGGACGAACTGACCAAAGAACGCGGACGTTTGGTGGATTTGATCGCCGACAACTCGAAATATTTCTACGGCAAACGTGTCGCACTCTACGGCGACCCCGACACGCTCATTCCGCTTGTCGAATTTCTGCTCACGCTCGACATGCGCCCCGTTTATATTGTTACGGGAACTCCCGGAAAACATTTCGACGAGTCGATGAAAGAACTGCTGTCTAAAAAAATTCCGGAAGCCAAATACAAAAGCGGCGAACGCGCCGATATGTTTCAACTCCATCAATGGATTAAGCAAGAACCGGTTGATTTGCTGATAGGCAATACTTACGGCAAATACATCGCTCGCGACGAAAACATCCCGTTTGTCCGCTACGGATTTCCGATTGCCGACCGTCCGGGGCATAATTATTTTCCGCATGTCGGTTATGTCGGATCAACGAATCTGGCTATTCAGCTATTGGAAAAGCTATTGGATTATCAGGACAGAAATTGCGAAGAAGAGAAAGTAGAATTTCAGATGTAACCGGAAACAGAGCAAAGGCAATGATTAAGTTTCTACAAGGAAGAGAAGAGCAAATCGTAACCAAAGGGGGCGATGCACGCGAATTAGTTGGTGGACGCCCCAGCCTTGCCGGTTCGGTCAGTCAACGCGCCTGCGTGTTTTGCGGATCGCGGGTGGTACTGTATCCGATAGCCGACGCTGTGCATTTGGTACACGGGCCTATCGGTTGCGCTTCTTATACGTGGGATATTCGCGGGTCGCTCTCGTCGGGACCGGAATTGCATCGCAGCAGTTTTTCTACCGATTTGCGCGAAAAGCACGTAGTATTCGGCGGTGAAAAAAAACTTTATCAGTCGCTGAACGAACTGATAGATAAATATCAGCCCCAAGCGGCGTTTGTCTATTCTACCTGTATTGTCGGAGTCATTGGAGATGATGTGGAATCGGTCTGCCGCCGGATGACGAAAGAAAAACAAATTCCCGTTATTCCCGTTATGGCCGAAGGTTTTCAAGGCTCAAAAAAAGACGGCTACAAAATAGCCTGCGATGCGCTGTTCTCGCTGATTGGCACAGACCATTCCAAAGAAATTTCTCCTTACAGCATCAACATTCTGGGCGATTTCAATCTTGCCGGCGAACTCTGGATGCTGACCGGTTATTACCGCAAACTGGGCATTCAAATCGTAGCTTCACTTACCGGCGATGGCCGGGTAAAAGATATTCGCAATGCGCACCGCGCCGCCCTGAACGTAGTACAGTGTTCCGGCTCCATGATGCACCTGGCTAAACGAATGAAAGAAACTTACGGGATTCCCTTCATGAAAGTTTCGTATTTCGGCATCGAAGACCTGTCGGATGCACTCTACGAAGTGGCCGGATTTTTCAAAGACGCCCACATAATGGAACAGACCCAAACGCTGGTAAAAGAGGAATTGCAACACTTGATTCCGGCGCTCGAACCCTACCGTAAAGCCCTGCAAGGCAAAAAGGCAGCCATTTACGTAGGCGGCGCTTTCAAAGCTATCTCGCTGGTAAAAGCCTTGCGGCTCATCGGCGTGAAAACGGTGATTGCCGGCACTCAAACGGGCAACACCGAAGACTATAAATTGCTGAAAGCCATTTGCGACGACGGTTGCATCCTGGTCGACGATTCCAATCCGGTAGAATTGTCGGAATTTGTAAAACAAACCGGCGCCGACTTGTTCATCGGCGGAGTAAAAGAACGTCCCATCGCCTACAAACTGGGTATCGGCTTTTGCGACCACAACCACGAACGCAAACTCGCCTTAGCCGGATACGAAGGCATGTTGAATTTCGCCAAAGAAGTGTATGAAACGGTTTCAAGTCCGGTATGGCAATTCGTAAACAGACCCAATCAATGAAGATGGATAAGAAAACGCTAAATATCAATCCGGTAAACGCCTTTTCAAGTGAGGCGGGAACTACAAATGCCTGCAAACAGTGCGCCCCCTTAGGCGCATGCGCGGCGTTTAAAGGCATTGAAGGCACAGTGCCGATGCTGCACGGCTCGCAGGGATGCGCCACCTACATACGCCGCTACCTAATCAGCCATTTTCGCGAGCCAATAGATATTGCCTCTTCCAATTTCAGCGAAGAAACGACCATCTTCGGCGGCAACCGTAATTTCAACACCGGTATCGATAATATCATCAGCCAATATCATCCGAAAGTAATCGCCATCGCTTCTACTTGCTTAAGCGAAACGATCGGCGAAGACGTACAGCGGCTCATCAACGAATATCGTGAAATTCATGCCGGCAACAAGCAACTGCCGGAAATGATTTTTGCATCCACGCCAAGCTATAGCGGCACGCATTATGAAGGCTTTCACGAAGCCGTTTTTGCCACCGTAAAAGCATTAGCCAAAGGATCGGAGAAAACGGGCGAACATATCAATTTGTTCGGCAATTTTATTTCGCCCGAAGACATCCGCCACCTGAAAGAAATAGTGGCCGATTTCGGCATCGACGCAACCCTCTTTCCCGATTATTCGGATACGCTCGACGGCGCTTCGTGGGAAACCTATCAGCGTATTTCTGAAGGCGGAACCAGCCTCGAAGCCCTGCAACGTTGCGGCTCGGCGCTACTCTCCATCGAACTGGGGCATATCTTGAATAGTGGAAATAATCGTACAATAAAACGCAATACGTCAACCCAATCGGCAGGAGAATACCTGCAAAACAAATTCAACGTCGTGTGCAAACGCATGGGTTTGCCGCTTGGCATCCGCGAAACGGACAAATTGTTCGCCTTGCTGTCGGAAATAACGCACCGTCCCGCACCCGAAAAATACCGGCGACAGCGGGGACGTTTAGTCGATTTGTATATCGACGGACATAAATATGTTTCAGGGAAAAAAGCGGTCATCTACGGCGAAGAAGACTTGGTTGTCGCATTGGCAACATTCGCTTCCGAAACCGGTTTGAAACCGGTTCTCTGCGCCACCGGCGGCGAAAGCGGACGCCTGCGCAACACGCTCAAAGAAACGCTTGGCGAAATGTATAACGACGAAATAATTGTAGGACAAGGCATGAGTTTCGACCAAATGGAAAGTTGTATCTTCCAAGCCAACCTGCAACCCGATCTCTTGCTCGGCAACAGTAAAGGCTATTATATTGCCCGAAAATTGGATATTCCGTTAGTCCGTACCGGATTTCCCATCCACGACCGTATCGGCGCACAGCACAACCGCACGTTGTGTTACGAAGGCGCAACCATACTTTTTGAAACCATAGTAAACACGTTGTTGGATTATAAACAAAATAAGTCCCCGGTGGGATATAAATATATGTAACAATGGAAAAAAGCTGTCATCCCTGTTTTGATGAAGACGCCAAAAACAAATACGCCCGCGTTCATTTACCGGTAGCGCCGAATTGTAACATACAGTGTAATTATTGCAACCGCAAATACGATTGCGTCAACGAAAGCCGTCCGGGCGTAAGCAGCGCCGTTTTGTTTCCCATGCAAGCGCTGCATTACCTGAAATCGCTGATCCTGAAAATACCGAATATCAGCGTAATAGGCATCGCCGGGCCGGGCGATCCTTTCGCCAATGCAGAGGAAACCATGCTGACCATGCAGTTGATTAAGAACGAATTTCCCGACAAACTGTTCTGTCTGTCCACCAACGGTCTGGAATTAGTTCCCCATATCGACGAAATAGCCGAAACGGGCGTTTCGCATGTTACGATTACCATCAACTCGCTACGTCCGGAAACGCTGGCGAAGATTTACCGCTGGGTGCGTTTCAACCGGCGCGTTTACCGGGGCGAAGAAGGTGGAAAAATATTGCTGGAGCAGCAATTAAAGGCTATTCCACTGCTTAAGGCAAAAGGCATAACGGTGAAAATAAATACGGTTGTCTGCCCCGGCGTCAACGACGGCGAAATGCGGGAAATCGCAGAAAAAATAGCGGGCTTAGGCGCAGATACAATGAACTGTATTCCGATGTATCCGGCAGAAAATACGGAATTTGAAGTTTTGCAACAGCCCTCGAAAAAACAAATGAAAGAAATTAAAGCAAGCATTGCGCCCTGTATCAAGCCGATGACACATTGCGCCCGCTGTCGCGCCGACGCCGCCGGACTGCTGGGAAAAGATAATCGGGAGGCGATGAACATGATTGGCCGCTTTTCGACGATGGTTCTCAACAAAGGCGAAGGCCGAACACGGGTAGCGGTTGCCAGCAACGAAGGCCTGCTTGTCAATCTGCATCTGGGCGAAGCCCGCAAAATATATGTATTCGAACAGTCGAAAAACGGTTATCATTTTGTAGAAATCCGAAATACGCCGGCCGAAGGTCGCGGAATGGAACGTTGGGAAGAACTGGCAAACAAAACATTAATCGACTGTCAGGCAATTTTGGTGGGCGGAATTGGAGAAAATCCCATGAAAGTGATGCAGCAAAACGGCATCCGGGTAATTCAAATGAGCGGCCTTATTGATGCCGGATTAGATGCGGTTTATCTGCATTTACCCATCAAAACCTTATGCCGCAGCGAATATACCCGATGTGGAGAATCCTGCCGTGGAACAGGCGCCGGATGCGGATGAATTAAGAATTAAGAATTTAAAATATAAATTAAAATGAAGAAGCCGGATTATATGATTTTGGTTTGCAACTCATACCGAGTAGCGGGAGATGCGCAAGGGTTCTGCAACAAACAGGGTTCCGTATCGCTTTTGCAATACATCTCCGAAGAGTGTGCCGATAGAGGTATCGACGCCGTAGTAACAACCACCGCCTGCCTGAGCGTATGCAGTCAAGGCCCGATTGTAGTCATCCAACCAAACAACTACTGGTATGGAGGCATTACGAAAGACAAATTAGATGAAATTCTTGATGCGCTCGAAGAAGGGAAAGCAATCGAAGATTATCTGATAGCATGAGCATTTGGTTGATCGATACTACGCTTCGCGACGGCGAACAGGCGCCGGGAGTGGCTTTCGCCCCGAAAGAGAAACTCCGTTTGGCGCAGATGCTCGACGAAACGGGCATTGACGAAATTGAGGCGGGAACTCCGGCTATGGGCGAATCGGAATGTAAAACCATTCGCACCATCGCCGAACAGCGTCTCAACGCCCGTATCTGCGTATGGTCGAGAGCCTTGAAACAGGATATTGAAACGGCTGCCTCTACCAATGCGCAAGCCGTTCATATTGCTTTCCCGGTTTCGGACATTCAACTTCATGCCCTGAATAAAAATCGCAAGTGGTTGAACGACAGCCTTCCGGAAATGATCGAACAAGCTCGCCGCCATTTCCCATACGTCAGTATCGGTGCGCAGGATGCCGGACGAACATCGCCCGAATGTCTAAGTAATTTCATTGCCATGGCAGCCCAAAATGCAGTTTCCCGTATCCGAATTGCCGATACGGTGGGAATGATGACGCCTCTGCAAACAGCCGGTTTAATCCACAATATACACAAGCAATATCCGGCAATTCAAATCGATTTTCATGCCCATAACGACCTCGGTATGGCTACGGCTAATGCAATAACCGCATGGCAATCGGGAGCTGCGGCTATTAGTTTAACCGTCAATGGCTTGGGAGAGCGCGCCGGAAATGCCGCCCTCGAAGAAGCGCTGATGATTTTATCGCAAATCCACCGCATACAAAAATATGCTATCGACAATCTGTTCGCTTTGTGCAACTATGTTTCGTCCATTTCAGGACGCCCGATTCCCGAAAGCAAAGCCGTTAGCGGAAAATGGGCTTTAAGCCACGAATCGGGCATACACGCTATGGGAACGTTGTCCGACATGCTGGCTTTTCAGGCTTTCGACGGAAAAATAATCGGCCGGAAAAGTACCGAAATCATTTACGGCAAACATTCGGGCAAAACCGCTTTCTCTTATTTGCTGAAACAAAACAACATCAACTGCACAGAAGCAGATGCGGGTTTCTTACTTCAGAAAATCAAAACTTTAGCGCAAAACAAGAAACAAAGCCTGAATGTCGACGAAGTATTGACACATCTGCAACTAATGGAAGGTATTGTTAAAAATATCACTAAATTTGCAGTCTGATTGGTATTAAAAATTCAAGTTATGTTTTGCAAAACAAGGGGTAGAACCTGTTATTTAGACGCTGATGTGGAATTTCTCGTTAATATCAGTAACCTGATTAGCCGCAGCGAAGATATCTACGGCAATCTGAAACTGTTGATGGACGAAGTTTGTCATTTTTTCAATGCGCCTTACAGTATGATAACTATCGTTGATCAGCATCAGGATAAGATTATGATTAGCGCTTCGCACGGACTGACGAAAGAGGAAGAAAGCAAAGGCACCTATCAAGTGGGCGAAGGGATAATAGGCAAAGTGGTCGAAACATCTCAACCGATGATAATTACCGACATCTCGAAAGAGAAGCGTTTCCTCGACAAGACCGGTATTGAGAAGAAAGCTGAAGCCGATGGTGTGGTTATGGCTTTTCTGTGCGTGCCGCTAATCCTCAAAAACGAAACGGTGGGCACGTTGAGTATCCACAAACCGCATCGTAACGAGATGGATTTTGCAAACGAAATCAAATTTCTCAACATTGTCGGCGCACTCATCGCCAAAAACGTTTCGATACATCGCAAACATATCGAAGAACTGGAAGAATTGCGGAAAGAGAACTTTCACCTCAAATCGGCCAAACCTTTTATACCGGACAATATTGTCGGCAACTCCTCATTGATGCACGACCTCTATCAACTTATCGAACGGGTTGCACCAACGAACACTACGGTCATGATTCGAGGCGAAAGCGGTGTCGGCAAAGAACTTATAGCCGAAGCCATTCACAAAGCCAGTCCGCGCGCTTCCAAACCTTTTATCAAAATAAATTGTTCGGCCTTGCCCGAAACGCTGATTGAAAGCGAATTGTTCGGTCATGAAAAAGGCTCGTTTACCGGCGCCGGCAACACGCACACCGGCCGTTTTGAACTGGCAAACGGAGGCACTATCTTCCTCGACGAAATAGGCGATGTCCCTCTTTCCATTCAAGTCAAACTGCTGCGCATCTTGCAACAGAAACAAATAGAAAGAGTCGGCGGCACAAAAACCATCGACGTTGACGTACGCATCATCACTGCTACAAACCGCAATCTCGAAGAAATGATGAAAAACAACACCTTTCGTGAAGATTTTTATTTCCGCATCAATGTTTTCCCGATTTATGTCCCGGCTTTGCGCGAACGCAAAGCCGATATTACCATTCTGACCGACCACTTTATTAACAAATTAAACAAACAAAACAATATGGATATTGTCCGTATTACCGGAGGAGCTCTCGATATGCTGATGATGTATTCGTGGCCGGGAAACATCCGCGAACTGGAAAATGTTATCGAAAGAGCAATGATTATGTCCACCGACAAAGTGATTCACTCTTATAATCTACCTCCAACACTGCAAACAGCCGTTTCGTCCGATACCGTTCGCAAAAGTTCCCTTGAACTCGTGCTTTGCAAAGTCGAAAGACAGATGATTATCGACACATTGATAGCCAATCACGGCAACATGGCCAAATCAGCGCTTCAACTCGGCATCACGGAACGTATTATGGGACTGCGTATCAAGAAATACGACATTCAAATTCAGGACTATAAAAAACTCTCGTATGAATCGAATTGAAATTATTCCTTATGATTATACGCAACCGCAACATTTGAAAGGAATTGCGACCCTGATTAATGCCTATATAGAAGACCGGATGGGCGGAGGAACGCCTCTGTCCGAAAGCCGGCAGTTGCGATTGGCCGATTTATTGAATCGGCACCCTACCACAATCGTCTTGTTAGCTTGTTGCGAAAGCGAAGTTTGCGGATTGCTCATTGCGTTTGAAAACATATCCACTTTTACGGTACGTCCCATGATTAATATACATGATATAGTCGTTTTGCCGGAATACCGTCGGAAAGGCATCGGAAAACTTTTGCTCGAAGCCGCGATTAATACCGGAAAAGAAAAAGGATGCAGCCGCATCACGCTGGAAGTGCGCCAAGACAATCTTCCTGCCCAGCAACTATATAAAAGCATGGACTTTAAAGAAACTCAACCACCCATGTATTATTGGCGAAAAGAATTGGAGTAAAAT
>JAISNS010000131.1 GCA_031276105.1 Dysgonamonadaceae bacterium | reverse complement strand
AATCAATGAGCGTCAGCGATAAAATCCTCGCCTATCATCCATTTTTCGCTCAAGCGAAACGCAGGTATTGTTTGTCGTTTAGCCTTATTCAGAGCGATATTTGGCTTGACACCTTGTTTCTCCGCCCACACTGATAACGGAATAATTCGTTTGGCAGTTAGCATTGTTATTCTTTTATGTAGCGACTCTTGTAGTAGCAGCGCAAAAAGTTCGGTAAACCCGTCAAATTTCATCGTTACAGGATATTTTTCAAACAGAGGATAATAATCTTTATGTTTGCTTTTGTTTTGTATAATGATTGGAGGCAAGCCCGAATTCATCAGTTGCAAGTTGATAAGAGTTCTTCCAATTCGTCCGTTGCCGTCGCAAAATGGATGTATCGTTTCAAACTCTGCGTGAAAATATGTAATATTGTCGAGAAAATAACTGTGTTTTTCGTTGTTGTAATTATCGACAAGTTCCTGCACGAGTGAGGCGACAAACAGGGGATTTGCGCCTAAATGATTCCCTACTCGCACCCATTCTTTACCGGAGCGAAATCTTCCTGCAATACTATCATCTATGCTTGTTAGCAGGTTTTTATGCAACTGTAGAATCAGCTTTACCGTCAATTTTTGTTTGGGTTTTTCGAGTAACATCTTTGTGATTTGAGCCAAATTTTTTGCCTCATATACTTCCCGTATATTTATTGTTCCTTTAAGTTCCCCGCCGGCAAGAATCTTTTCCGTATCTTCGAGAGTAAGCGTAGAATTTTCAATGGCGTTTGAATTATAGACCATTTCAGGAATTTCTGCCAAAGCAATTTCTTTCAAAATGCGCTCATTGCCCTTTGAAAGTTCCTTATATTGCGCCTGTAAAGCATCAATTTTATCTTTTGTAGTTTTATAAATCATCATCTGTTTTTTGCAAAGCTACGAATAATTCGTGAAAGAAGAATATTATTCTAAGTTTTTCACGCTATTTTATTTCAAAAAGGCCATATAATTTGTACCCCAACGCTGTAAAGCCTACCATTAAGGAGGATGTGGAAGATTACGCTACAGAACCGGTGGCCGGGAAAACCGTTACGGTTGTCGGGGTTTTAAGAGTTAAGAACTAAGAGTTAAGAGTTAAGAGTTAAGAACCGGTTGTCGCGCTTTGCGCAACTTTTAGTTTTTAGTTTTTAGTTCTTAGTTTTTAGTTTTTCCTGCAAAGCGCCGTTTTCGTCCGCATAAACAAACAGATATTCCATTTCGGGAAATTGTGCTGCGATAGCGCATGCTTTTTCCAGCCCCAGCGCCATGAATGCTGTGGCGAAAGCATCGGCAGTCATGCAATCGGGATAAATAACCGTAGCGCTTAGAATGGTTTCTTCGGCCGGATAACCGGTAAGGGGATTAATCGTGTGGGCGTATTTTTTTCCGTCTTTGATATAATAATTGCGGTAATTGCCGGATGTAGCCAGCGATACATTGTTTAAGCGGATAATCTCCTGTGTTTCTCCCACAGCGCCTGAATGATCGTCTAATGGCTTAACGATTTCTATTCGCCAATGTTCGTGATTGGGGTTGAAGCCTTTAGCATGGATTTCCCCGCCTATTTCTATCATGTAGTTACTTATATTGTACGAATCAAACAGTTGAGCGATAACATCGCACGCAAAACCTTTGGCGATGGACGATGCATTGAGTTGCAGGCGCAGATCGTCTTTAACTACTTTCCTGCCTTCGAGACGGACTTTGGTATAACCGACAAATTGTTTCAAACTGTCGATAACGTTTTGATTGACTTGATCGATTTTTTCATATCCGAATCCCCAGAGATTAATCAGGGGAGCGCAGGTAATATCGTAAACGCCTCCCGTTATTTCGGAAATCTCACAGGCTTTATTAAAAACCGTTATGAACCGGTCGTCCACTTCCACGGCCTCGTTGTTGTTCACTTTGTAGATGATGGAATTTTTGTTGAACGGATTGAGCGATAAGTCAAAACTGTCTAATAGAGCCTGTATTTCTTTCCCTAATTCCCGTTGATATTGGTATTTGATATGAAAGGAGGTATGAAATATTTCGCCTTGCGTGAGATAATAGTTTTCCTTTTTTTGACAGGAAACAAACAGCAGGCATAAGACAAATGATATTTTCAGCCGGTTTTTCATATCTTTAACTCATCCGTATTCGGTCTTCAAAAGCGGTCAAAGCAGCTTTAGCGCCTTCGCCCATGGAAATAATGATTTGTTTGTACGGGATGGTTGTAACGTCGCCAGCGGCATAGATACCCGGTTGATTTGTGCGGCAATGCGAGTCGATTTCAATTTCACCGAACCGGTTTGTGTTGACGGTTTCTTTGAAGGCAGCGCTATTGGCCGTCAAACCGATTTGGACAAAGATACCGTCTAATTCCACGATGCGTTCTTTTTCCGTATGACGGTCTTTCAGGCGAATCGCGGTAACTTTGTCGCCGTTTCCGATAACTTCCATTGTTTGGGAAGATATGAATATTTCCACATTCGGCAGGTTTTTTGCTTTTTCCTGTAACACCCGGTCGGCTTTCAAATCATCCAAAAATTCAAGTACCGTTACTTTAGAACAAATACCGGCAAGGTCAATCGCCGCTTCGATGCCGGAGTTGCCTCCTCCCACGACGGCGACGTGTTTTCCTTTATAGAAAGGCCCATCGCAATGCGGGCAGAATGCGACCCCACGGCCAATATACTTTTCTTCGCCCGGAACATTCAGTTTACGCCAGCTTGCCCCGGTTGCAATAATCACTGCGGGAGCCGTAAATTTTTCGCCACCGGATACCGAAACTACTTTTTCCTTATCCTTCACTTCTATTTTTTCTACCCGGCGATTATCCAATAAATCAATGGCATAAGATTGGATATGCGTTTTCAGGTTAGCGGCTAATGATTCGCCGGTAGTATAAGGAACGGAAATCAGGTTTTCTATTCCAACGGTTTCTTTTACCTGGCCGCCGGTTCTTTCCGTCAGGACGGCGACGCGCAGTCCTTTTCGCGCAGAATAGATCGCAGCCGATGCTCCGGCCGGACCGCCACCGATTACAATAAGATCGTAATTTTTGACCGGAATTTCAATTGCCCGGGTTCCGTAATGAGCTTCCAGTTTTTCCAGCAATTCCCCCAAACCGGCTTTTCCGGCATGAAGCAGTTGTTTTCCGGCAAAAACGGAAGGAACCGCCTGTACTTTCAACGCATCGGCTTCGGCTTGATAAATAGCGCCGTCCACCATTTCGTGCGTGAAATTATCGTTCAGCAGCGCCATCAGGTTGAGCGCCTGTACTACATCGGGACAGTTGGTGCAGCTTAACGAAACGTAAGTGCTTAGATTGACCGGCCCTTTCAGCGCTTTAATACGGTTGCAGGTTGCTTCGTCGGGAATATTTTTCCCCTTGCCGTCGCAGTTGAGGATCGCTAAGAGCAAGGAAGAAAATTCATGTCCGTTGGGAATGCCCCGGAATTTGATTCCGGTATTTTCCTCATCTTTCAATAAGGAAAATTCCAAATGTTCTCCTTCTCTTACCCGGCTACTTATTTGGTTTGAGCAAGCGGCGACTTCATTCAACAATTCCAGCAAATTTTCTTTGTTTTCATGTTGGGAAGATACGATGATGTCGAATACGTAATTTGCTTTTAATCCGG
>JAISNS010000064.1 GCA_031276105.1 Dysgonamonadaceae bacterium | reverse complement strand
AAATTGGAAGAAGTCCGTGATATGCTTGGAAATAGCTATCAATTATTATCCATGCAAAATGTTAACTGCATGGAAGATATTCCCGAAACAGCCGCTACATTGGAAGGAAATGCCCTCCTGAAAGCCCGTTATGTTTCACAAAAATACGGATGCGATTGTTTTGCCGATGATACCGGACTGGAAGTTTATGCCCTGAATAATGCACCCGGCGTTTATTCTGCCCGTTACGCCGGCGAATCGAAAGATCCGGCAGCAAACCGGCAAAAAGTTTTGAGGGAATTGGAAGGGAAAAACGATTATTCGGCCCGTTTTAGAACGGTTATTGCACTGGTTTCTAAAGGAAAAGAATATTTGTTTGAAGGAATTGTCGAAGGAATGCTTATCCGGGAAGAAAGAGGAACCGCCGGATTTGGCTACGATTCGATTTTTGTTCCGAAAGGATATACTCAAACATTTGCCGAATTGGGCGCCGAAATAAAAAATACAATCAGCCACAGGGCTGAAGCCGTTAAACAACTAAAACGCTTTTTAGATGAAAAAAATACAATTTAATTTAGTAATCATTATTTGTTTGGGATTGTTGCTTGTAACGAATATGCAAGCCGAAAATCCCATAGGGGCATGGAAAACTTATTTAGCTTATCAAGATCCTGTTTTGGTAGCAGAAACAGATAATCTTATTTTTGCAGTTTACAAGGGACAGTATTACGATGGCAAAACACATAACGACGGTTCCCTCTTTTCTTACGATCCCGAAGACGGAACCGTAGAAACCTACTCCTCCAAAGATGGACTCAATGGATTGAAAATCAAAAAAATGGCTTATTCTCCGGAAGCAAAAGTATTGGTATTGGTTTACGAAGAAGACAATATCGACTTATTTTACGGAAGGAATAATGTAGTAAATATCTCCCTAAAGAATAAGCCCGAATTATCAAACAAAACGATAAACAACATTACATTTATCGGAAAATATGCTTATTTATCAGCCGGATTCGGTATCATTGTCTTGGACTTGGAGCGAAAAGAAATAAAAAACTCTTACTTTTTGAACATTAATACAATGGCTTTTTGTCAACTGGGAAATGATTTTTATATTGCTACGGGAGAAGGAATTAAAAAAGCCTCCATTACTTCTAACCTGAACAACATCGACAATTGGAAAGATTTCAAATTGGATTATTCCGTAAACGAAAATAAAATAGAACAATTGGTCGCCTTCAAGGATCAATTGGTATTCTATGAAACAAATAAGGTTTGCTATGTGACGAAAAACGGAACGGTAAAGCTACTCTTTCAAGGTATGTGCAGGCAATTATCCGTGTTAAAAGAAGAATTGGTCTTGAATCTCTACAACGCCGTCTATTTTTATACGGATCTTGAAAAAAAGAATACAAAAATACCTATAACAGCCAGTTGCATAAGCGCACATAACTCGAATAATATTTATTGGATTACTCAACCGAGCGTTTCCTGGGTCGATCCCTCTTTGACCGGTTTGATTGCAATAAAAAGAGAAACGGATTCCAATGAATATTCAATACTCGTTTCCGGAATTAAAATCAATAGTCCTGTGAGAAACTACTGCGAATATATGACCTGTGTTTCAGGAAAACTATTCGTAGTCGGTGGTAGCATGGGAGCCAATCGAAGAAATAAAGATGGAACATTCATGATTTATGAAAACAAACAATGGACTAATTTCGATAAACAAGCGATAGACAAAAAGATTGGCTTGAATTGTAACGATTTTGTATCGGTTGTTGTAGACCCGCGCGACTCCAATCATTATTTCGTAGCCAGTTGGGGTGAAGGACTTTTAGAATTTCGGGATACCGTATTGATCAATCATTATACCGACAAAAATACCAATAATGCTATGCAAACAGCAAACCCTTCTTATTTTCCGGAGAATTATATACGGACAGATGGTTTAGCTTTCGACAAAAATAACAATTTATACATGGTTCATCAACTCGTTACCAATGGATTAGCTATATGCACCGCTGATAGCCAATGGATTTCTCCATACTATCCTCCGTTAGCAGGCACGCATCCAAACAAAGTGTTGATTACACGGAATAACCAAAAATGGATTAATATTTATGACTTTGGAAACGGCATTTTTGTATTGGACGATAACAATACCATAGATGATTCGTCGGACGATACTTATTATTATTCAAAACGTTTTGTCGATCAACAAGGTACAGACATAAAAGCATTTCAATATAATTGTCTGGCCGAAGACTTGGATGGAATCGTTTGGGTAGGTACCGATAACGGCCCAATCAGTTTTTCTTCTGCCGCCCAAGTGGGGGAAGGAGTATGCAACCGCATCATTGCGACCGATCAATATAGCAAGGGATACTATCCTCTGGAAGGACAAAAAATAATGACTATTGCTATCGATGGCGCAAACCGGAAATGGATGGGTACGCAGGGAAACGGCGTTTTTGTCGTCAACAATTCCGGTGAAACGCTTACCGTAGAAAACTTTAATACTAACAATTCTCCGCTTATTTCCGATAACATCCGATCAATTGCAATTAATAATAAAACCGGCGAAGTTTTTATCGGCACAGACTGTGGAATCGTTTCCTATACGAACGAAGCCATTGAAGGAAGTTCGGATTATTCAAATGTCTATGCTTTTCCAAACCCCGTGAAACCGGCTAACGACAGCCAAGTAACTATCACCGGATTAGTGGCAAATTCTCCGGTTAAAATTACAGACATGGCCGGCAATCTCATACAACAGGGCGTTTCACTGGGAGGACAATATAGTTGGAAACTCACAAATCGCTCCGGTGCGATTGTAAAAGCCGGTATTTACTTGGTACTGGCCGCGCTTCCGGACGGAAGTCAAGGAGTTGTTACCAAAATCATGGTCATCAAGTAAACGAAATTTTATCTGTTTTGACACGGCGATACGGATATTTTTAGAAACATAATCCATAATTTTCTTCAAAAAGATTTTCTACTTGAAAGAAAAACAGTACTTTTGTATGTTTTTAAACATAAACGAAAGAAGAGATAATCAATTAATAATAGGTAACAACTTAAACTGTTTTAAAAAATGGCAAATTTAGATTTAAGCAAGTATGGGATTGACAGCAAAATACCTGTCATTCATAACCCGTCTTACGAAGCGCTTTTCCAAGCGGAAATGGATCCGGCTAACGAAGGATTCGAAAAAGGTATCTTAACAAACACAGGCGCCGTATCCGTCGATACGGGTAAATTCACCGGACGTTCCCCCAAAGACCGGTACATCGTCAAGGACGCGGTTTCCGAAAATACTATCTGGTGGGACGGAAACATCAACAAACCGGTTTCGACCGAAATCTGGAACGATTTGAAAGCCAACACCATCAAACAATTGAACACGGCAAAGAAACTCTATGTCGTAGATACTTTTTGCGGAACGAACGAAGATACGCGCATGAAAGTCCGCTTCATCGTGGAAGTAGCGTGGCAAGCGCATTTTGTGACCAACATGTTTATCCGCCCCTCACATTACGAACTGGCCAACTACGGCGAACCGGATTTCGTGGTATTCAACGGTTCCAAAACAACCGATCCGGACCGGCAAAAACACCAATTAAATTCGGAAGTGTACGTACTGTTCAACCTGACGGAAAAAGAACAAATCATCGGCGGCACCTGGTATGGCGGCGAAATGAAAAAAGGCATGTTCTCCATGCAAAATTACTACCTGCCCCTGCGCGGAATCGCTTCCATGCACTGCTCGGCCAACGTAGGCAAAGACGGCGACGTCGCTATCTTCTTCGGTCTTTCGGGAACGGGTAAAACAACGCTTTCGGCCGACCCGAAACGCTTCCTCATCGGCGACGACGAACACGGCTGGGACGACAACGGCGTATTCAATTACGAAGGCGGTTGCTATGCCAAAGTCATCGACCTGAGCCAAGAAAACGAACCGGACATCTGGCGCGCTATCCGCCGCGACGCTCTGCTGGAAAATGTAACGGTGAAAGCCGACGGAACGCCCGACTATTCCAAAGCGGCTTCCAAAACGGAAAATACCCGCGTTTCCTATCCTATCCATCACATCAATAAAATCGTGCTTCCTTCCCGCGCCGGACACGCCAAGAAAATCATTTACCTGAGCGCCGACGCTTTCGGCGTGCTTCCTCCGGTTTCTATCCTGGACGAAAAATCGGCGCAATACCACTTCTTGTGCGGTTATACTTCCAAGTTGGCAGGCACGGAACGCGGCATCACCGAACCGCTACCTTCTTTCTCCCCGGCATTCGGCGAAGCCTTCCTCACCTTGCATCCGACCAAATATGCAAGCGTATTGGCGAAAAAAATGAAGGAACACAATGCGACGGCTTATTTGGTTAACACCGGGTGGAACGGAACCGGTAAACGTATCTCCATCAAAGATACGCGCGCCATCATCGACGCCATCATCGACGGTTCGATCGAAAAAGCGGAAAAAGTACACATCCCCATCCTGAACCTGTACGCCCCGAAAGCGCTGAACAACGTATCCGAAGGCATTCTTGACCCGCGCGATACATACGCAAACAGGAACGAATGGGAAGAAAAAGCCCGGTCGCTGGCCGCCAAGTATATCAAGAATTTTGAACAATACTTGCCGGAAGGAAAAGATTTGATTCCTTCGGGACCGCAACTGTAATTAAAACAAACAATTGTCCATAAATTTGTTTTTTCCTGTAGAAACCTAAGACTTTAGCGTTTCTACAGGATTTTTTATAGTAAAATATAACTTTATTAATACAACCGATTAAAAAACAGAAATATCATGATTTGGAACGAAACAATGGAATGTATGAGCCGCAAAGATATGCGGAAGATTCAAGAAATTCGCTTGAAAAAAACGGTGGAACGGGTTTACCACAATTGCGAACCTTACCGCAAGCGAATGCAAGAGGCCGGCATTACTCCCGGTGACATACAAACCCTCGACGACATTGTAAAATTACCTTTTACGTCTAAAAAAGATTTGCGCGATTACTATCCTTTTGGCCTGCTGAGTGTGCCCATGTCGGAAATCGTGCGCTTACAGGCTTCTTCGGGTACTACGGGAAAGCCGATTGTAGTGGGTTATACCCGAAAAGATTTGAGCGTTTGGGGTGAAACCGGCGCCCGCTGCTTCACGGCTTACGGACTTGGGAAACAGGATGTCGTACAGGTTTCGTACGGTTACGGCTTATTTACCGGAGGATTGGGCGCACATTGCGCCGTTGAAACCATTGGAGGCGCTGTCCTTCCGATGTCGAGCGGAAACACGGAAAAACAAATCATGCTGATGCACGATTTCGGAGCCGTCGGGCTGGCTTGTACGCCGTCTTACGCCTTATACCTGGCCGATGCGATGAAAGATTCCGGTATTCCCCGCGAAGAATTTAAATTGAAGATAGGCGCTTTCGGAGCCGAACCCTGGACGGAAGCAATGCGTGTGGAAATTCAGGAAAAATTGGGCATAAAGGCTTATGACCTTTACGGTTTGACGGAAATCATCGGGCCGGGCGTCGGACATGAATGTGAATTTCAGAACGGCACCCACCTGTGCGAAGACCATTTTTATCCTGAAATAGTCGACCCCGATACCGGCGAACCGGTGGCGCCGGGCGAAATGGGCGAATTGGTTTTCTCCACCATCACGAAAGAAGGAATGCCCCTGTTGCGTTTCCGTACCCGCGATTTGACAAGTTTGAATTACTCCGTCTGCGAATGTGGAAGAACTTCCGTTCGCATGGGACGTATCTTGGGACGATGCGACGATATGTTGATTATCCGGGGAGTAAATGTTTTCCCGTCGCAAGTGGAATCGGTAATTTGTGAAATGCCCGAACTGGAACCGCATTACTTTATCGAAGTTGACCGGGTCAATAACTTAGATACATTTGAAATCCGTGTAGAAGTAAAAGAAGAATTTTACACGGATGAAATGAACCGGTTGTTGGATTTACGAAAACGCATTGTTCATCGTCTCCAAAGTGTCATCGGTTTGTCGCCGGACGTAAAATTAGTGGAACCTCGCAGCATCGAACGTAGCCAGGGCAAAGCCAAACGAGTGAATGATAAACGAAACTTTTATGAGTTATAAGTTATGAATTATGAATTATGAGTTAGCGCGAAGCGCGATTGTTTGCTTCGCCCCAATTCATAATTCATAACTTATAACTCATAAAAACTCATAATTCATAATTCATAATTCATAAATTTTAAAGACGTGTTAATCAAACAATTATCCATTTTTTTAGAAAACAAGAAAGGCCGTTTTACCGAAGTTGCCAAAATATTAGGCGATGCGGGAATTAATATGACGGCTTTTACCGTTGCCGAAAATTCCGATTTCGGCATTCTCCGCCTCATTGTTTCCGAACCGGAAAAGGCCAA
>JAISNS010000365.1 GCA_031276105.1 Dysgonamonadaceae bacterium | reverse complement strand
GAATATGTGCGCGGTAATCTCGAAAAAAACACGTTTGTTTCGTCGATTCTGAAACACATAGAAGATAAAACCCGGTTGGGAAACGCGATGATAAAAAAAATGCAACAGATAGAAAGCCCGGAATAATTTAATGCCTCCCGTCTTTTACCCTTTACCCTTCGCCTACATTTACATAATAATGCGGAGATAAAATGCTGATTCCGGCTTCGTTAAATTTATCCTGTATATTTTGTCGCAAATCGCTGCTTATCCGGGTGGCTTTATTGGCGTCGCTGATGAAAATGTTGATTTGGTAAACCACATTAAAATCGTCGAAACCGTCTTCCAGCACATACGGATGAGGTGTTTTCATCACGTCGGGAGTCGCGTCGGCCGCGTCGAGCAGCAATTGGTGCACCGTTCGCCAAGGCGTTTCATAGCCGCAAGTAACGTTCAGGTAAAGCGTAAGGCCGTGCGTCCGCGCCGATTCGCTCAGATTGGTAATTTGCGAACTCATAATCGTGCTGTTGGGAATCGTGACGATTTCGTTCTTTATGGTCAGTATCCGGGTGACAATCGGCGTTTTTTCAATCACATTTCCCACTATATTATTGATTTTTATCCGGTCGTTGATTTTGAATGAGCGCATGTAGGTGATAATCATTCCGGCAACTAAATTCCCAATGGCCGAACTCGAACCGAACGAAACGATTAATCCTAAGAAAACGGATACGCCTTGAAACACTTTCGACTGTGAATTGGGAAGATAGGGATAAATAAGTACAATCATGAAAGCATAAAGTAAAAAGCGGATGATGTTGTAAGTCGGCTTTGCCCAGTCGGGATAAAAACCGGTAACCTTCAACCGTTCGCCGGCTATTTCGTCGGCCAAATATTTTATCCCTTTGATTATATATTTGATAATCATCCAGATTATTAAAATCGTGAATATATTGGGGATATACCGGACGAAGTTGAGGCCTATCTTCTTCAGCGGATTTAAGATATAAGAAAACAGTTGCAGCGCGAGGGCTTCGGTTTGGGGAAAAATGCTGAAAATAATCAGTACGGAGAAAATCAACTGGACGAATATAAAAATGTATCGTGCAACATTCAGAAGGACGAACAGCAGTCGTTCCTGCCTGTCGATACTCAGAAATTCGTAATTTTTGATAAAAAAGGGTTTGAGAAAACTTTGTTTGATGTTCTCTATTTTGATTTTCAGCTTTTTGTAGAAATAATTGGTGAACCGGATTAGAACGTATTGCGCCGACACAACCAGAATAAAAAGCAACAAGTGTTTAATTAACTGGCTTAAGCCATATTTATGTTTCAGAACTTCCAATGCCGAAACGACTTTCCGGCGGTATTCTTCAGAAAGTTTCTCGCGGGAAGTATTCATCCACATAGCGTCTTTGTCGGTTATGGAGCCAATGACTTTTCCCTTATAAACCATATCGGTAAACGTCTCTTCCGTGAGCAGGGAAACGGAATCGGGTTTCAAATCGTATTCTTTTCCTAAACGAAGGATGGCGCTTTCGATCAGGGCGGCTCTTCCGGCAGGCGAAAGTCCGCCTTTATTCGTGTAAATGAAAAACAAGGTATCAGCCTCTATCACAACGGGGATTCCTTCGGTGATGTTTCGCAACGAATCAATTCGGGCTTTTTGTTCCGCCGTTTTGAGCGAATCGGCTGCATAAGCGGCTAACTTCAACTGTTCCATTTCCATGCGGAGGTTCATCTCATTGAGCTTGCTTTCCTGTAATTGTTCCTGCAATAATTTTAGCTGCGAAGAATCGGGAGACGGAGTATATTCCGGTGTAGCGGCAAGCGTCGAATCTGCGATAACCGGCGAATTAGCGGTTAAATTGTCCGGCGATTGGGCGCACAAAATCGTAGCGCCGAATGTTGAAAATAAAAAATAAAAAACCAATGGCTTCATACGTTGATAAATTGAAATTGACGCGGCAAATTTACATCAAAAATTTTAATTTACATACAAATCAAATATATCAGGAATTAACAAAAATCAGGCGCGGATTACTTTTTTCAAAAAAACATTTGCATAATCTGATTTATTGAATTACATTTGCAGCGGTTTTTGTAAAATAATAACAAAGAATATGGCAACTTCCGTAAATAACAATTTATTATGTAATATTAACTCCCAAAGTTTGGAAGCTAACGGAATTATGCGTACACACACACACACACACACACACACACACACACACACACACACACACACAGCGAAATAATCCTATTTCGGAAAAATACAATACCTGTCTTATCTCCCAAAGAGATTCGGCAGGTTTTTTTGTGTCCGTTGCGCAATGGAACGCGGATGACACGGATTGGCGCAGATTTCCTCCGTAAGCTGAAGCATACGGTTAATCAAGTGTCGTCCCTGCGGGACTTGGCTTGTCTTGACTGCGATTGCCTCCGCGCGCTAAAGCGCGCGGTTAATAGAGTGTCGCCCCTGCGGGGCTTCACCGGCAACAAGCAGGTCGTTTGCATCAGCAAGCTTCTGCGGAGCTCCACCGGCAACAGGCAAGGCGTTCGCAACAGCAAGCCCCGCAGGGGCGACACTCTATTAACCGGATGCTTCAGCTTCCGGTTACAACAGGGCACTCTTATCGCCCAGCCCCGCAGGGGCGACACTTTATTAACCGCGCGTTTTAACGTGCGGAAATTAGGAAATAAGTATTATAAATTATAAAACAACAATTACAATGAAAAAAAAGATTTTAGTAGTATTATCATTTGCGCTTGCTTTGAGCGC
>JAISNS010000311.1 GCA_031276105.1 Dysgonamonadaceae bacterium | reverse complement strand
CTTTTAGGCGTTTGGGTAATCTGTTTTTTATTTGTTCCGTCTATTTGGACGGTAAATAATTCGCGGTTGCGTTTATTCAACGCGATGTCGGTGTATGAAACGCCGTAAAGAACCGTTTTCCCGTCGGGAGAAACCGCGATGCCGGAAACTTGTCCCAGCAATTGGAGGACTTCGGCGCTTAAACGTCCGTCTGTTATTTCGACCGGTTTTTTACCGATAACAACGTCGCCGGACGGGTTTTCTTTTTTTGAATGACAGGCTGCGAAGATGGTTGCAAGCATGAGGAATGATATTAACTTTTTCATATATTCTTAAGTAAACGAGTTGACAAGTAAACAAGTAAACGAGTTACTGGGGATATTGAGTTATTTCGACTAATTCGACGACAAAGTGCAGGACGCTGTAAGCCTTTATTTGCACTTGTCCGGTCGAAGGATTGATGTATCCGGTTTCGCCATAGCCCAACCAATAAGGAATCCAAATGTCCCAAACATCACCGACGACCATGTTTTGCAAGGCAAAGGAAAAACCCCGGATAGTTCCGGAAGTTAAAAATGATTTGGGAGCAGGCGGCGTTTGTTCCGTCAATTCGCCTTTATCGTTGTAGATGCGCGATCCGGCGTCAAAGACCGTTCCATCGTAGTAAGCGCCGTAATAAAGCACTTTAACTTTGCTTGTGTGAAGCGGATGTTCGATGCCTTTCATTTGGGAGATCGAATCGAGGGGTTTATAATAAACTCCCGATGGGCCGGATTTGGTTTTAATTTCCTTGTAATCAGGTTTATCTACGATTTCCTGATACGCTTTGTCGTTGGCGTTTTTCCAAGCCATGTCAATTCCGTTGTCAGAATCGCTACATGCGGCATAAAAGAATAATAATACAGTTGATAATAAGTACAGTAAGTGTTTCATGTTTTTGAACTGTTTTTATGTGTTTGTTTTTATTGGTTATACAAAATCTTCAACCGGTTCGTGCATGGAGATGCCACTTTTGACTACGGTTTCATATTCTTTTTCTATATCAAAATCATCCTGAAGGCCTAACCAGAATTTAGCGGAGTTTCCGAAAAAAAAACTTAAGCGTAAGGCCGTATCTGCCGTTATTCTGCGAGTTCCCTTAATTATTCCCGATATTCTTGTTTGAGAAATATTCAATTCTTTCGAAAGTCTATACGGCGAAATATTCATCGGAATTAAAAATTCTTCCAATAAAACTTCTCCCGGAGTTATGTTTTTTAATTTTTCCATTCTTATTTATTTTAATGATAATCAATAATCTTAACTTCTGAACAATTCCCTTTTTCCCATTTAAAAATCACACGCCATCTATCATTTATTCTTATGCTGTAAAAATCTTTCAAATCGCCTTTTAATTTTTCAAGTTTATTGGATGGCGGAATTAACAAATCACTAATGTTTTGCGAGTTGTTTAACATTCTTAATTTTCTCCTGCCTATTTCTTGTATTTCAATCGGCATTTTTTTTGAAACAATTCCATTCCAAATTTTTTCTGTTTCTCTATCGCTAAATGAATTTATCATTATGCCAAAGATCAGCAAGTTTTTATGAGACCCTGATTTGTTTCAGCAAGTTCTTCATCCCGACTTTTTCTGCAATGATTTTATCCAGTTCGGCGATCGGCGTCCGTTCCTGTTTCATCGTATCGCGGTGGCGGATGGTGACGCAATGGTCGGTCAGCGTTTCATGATCGACCGTCACGCAATAGGGCGTTCCGATGGCGTCTTGACGGCGGTAACGTTTCCCGATGGAATCTTTTTCATCGTACTGGCAATGAAAATCAAATTTCAAAGCGTCCATAATTTCCCGCGCTTTTTCGGGAAGCCCGTCTTTCTTCACTAACGGCAGGACGGCCAATTTGACCGGCGCCAATACCGGCGGGATTTTCAGCACGACGCGGGTTTCGCCGCCTTCCAGCGCTTCTTCCGTATAGGAAGCGGCCAAAACGCTGAGGAACATCCGGTCCACACCGATGGACGTTTCAATAACGTAAGGGACATACGATTGGTTCAATTCCGGATCGAAGTAACGGATGTTTTTGCCGGAATATTTTTCGTGACTGCTCAAATCAAAATCGGTGCGGGAATGGATTCCTTCCACTTCCTTGAATCCGAAGGGCATTTCAAATTCGATGTCGGTAGCGGCATTGGCATAATGCGCCAGCTTGTCGTGGTCGTGGAAGCGGTATTTTTTGTCGCCCAATCCCAAGGCTTTGTGCCATTGGATGCGCACCTGTTTCCAGTATTCGAACCATTTCAGTTCTTCGCCCGGTCGGACAAAGAATTGCATTTCCATTTGTTCAAACTCGCGCATTCGGAAGATGAATTGCCGGGCAACGATCTCGTTTCGGAAAGCTTTCCCGATTTGGGCGATGCCGAACGGGATTTTCATCCGTCCGCTTTTTTGTACATTCAGGAAGTTGACAAAAATCCCCTGGGCGGTTTCGGGACGGAGGTAAATCTTCATTGCGCCGTCGGCGGTCGAACCTATTTCGGTAGCAAACATGAGGTTGAATTGGCGGACGTCCGTCCAGTTTCGCGTGCCTGAGAGGGGGCAGACGATTTCGTAATCGAGGATGATTTGGCGCAGATCGTCCAGATTTCCATCGTTCAAGGCTTTGGCAAATCGGGTGTGGAGTTCTTCCTTTTTCGCCTGATTTTCGAGTATGCGCGGATGGGTTTCGCGGAATTTTTGTTCGTCGAAAGCGTCGCCAAAGCGTTTGGCGGCTTTTTCCACTTCTTTATTGATTTTGTCGTCGTACTTTGCGATTTGTTCTTCGATCAATACGTCGGCGCGGTACCGTTTTTTCGAGTCTTTATTGTCGATCAACGGGTCGTTGAAAGCATCGACGTGTCCCGAAGCCTTCCAGACGGTGGGGTGCATGAAGATGGCGGAATCGATGCCGACCACGTTTTCGTGGAGCAGCGTCATGCCGTCCCACCAATATTTTTTGATGTTGTTTTTGAGTTCCACCCCGTTTTGTCCGTAGTCGTAAACGGCGCCTACGCCGTCGTAAATTTCGGAGG
>JAISNS010000298.1 GCA_031276105.1 Dysgonamonadaceae bacterium | reverse complement strand
TAAATTGTTATTTACGGAAGCTGCCATATTCTTTGTTGTTGTTTTACAAAAACCGCTGCAAATGTAATTCAATAAATCAAATTGTGCAAATATCCGGCTGAAAATTTTGCCTGAGTAATGTACAAAACCATCGTATAAAACCGCCTTAGATTTCCACCCGGGAAAACGGAACGGCGTCGACCGGGCAGAAGTCGTTGTCCAAATATTTGAAATAGCCGCTCATCGCCACCATAGCCGCGTTGTCGGTCGTGAAAGCCAACGGAGGAATATGGATTTTCCACCGGTATTTGGCTGCCTGTTCTTCCAATGCTTTCCGTAAACCGGAATTGGCCGAAACGCCTCCGGCTATGGCTACTTCCCGTATTTTCAAATCGTTGGCTGCACGGCGCAATTTATCCATCAGTATCTCGATAATCGTAGCTTGAAGGCAGGCACACAAATCGGCCCGGCGCTCTTCCACAAAGCGGGGATTTACTTTCAACTCGTCGCGCAACAGATACAGGAAAGAGGTTTTTAACCCGCTGAAACTGTAATCGTAACCTTGAATCTGCGGTTTACTCAAGCGGAAGGCCTGCGGATTGCCGCTCTGCGCCAACCGGTCGACAACCGGCCCGCCGGGATAAGGCAAACCCATCACTTTGGCGCATTTGTCGAAAGCTTCGCCGGCTGCATCGTCAATCGTTTGGCCGACAATTTCCATATCTTTCCACGAACGTACCAAAATGATTTGCGAATTGCCGCCCGAAACCAGTAAACACAAAAAGGGAAAACCCGGCTGCCGGTCGTCCGCTTCGCTTTGGCGGATGAAATGCGCCAATACATGCGCCTGTAAATGATTCACTTCTATCATCGGGATACCCAACGCCAATGCAAAGCCTTTGGCAAAAGAGGTTCCGACCAACAGCGAACCCAACAGTCCGGGGCCGCGCGTAAAGGCTAATGCCGACAATTCGCTTTTCTTCACGCCGGCCTGCTGCAATGCCCGGTCGACCACCGGAATGATGTTCTGCTGATGCGCCCGCGAAGCAAGTTCGGGAACGACGCCGCCATACGCTTCATGCACTTTTTGCCCGGCAATGATGTTCGACAAAATCAAGCCGTTACGTATTACGGCCGCCGACGTATCGTCGCACGAAGACTCTATTCCTATGATTGTTACATCCATTTTTATTATTTAACGCAAATTAGTCTGCAAAAGTAGCCATTTTTTTATAGCTTTGCCGTCAATTTCAAAATGAAAACATTCAAATATACCATTCGTATCCTCTTGTGTTTCCTGACGGTCTTTTACCTGTTACCGGCAGTAGCCCTTCAAATACCTTATATCCAACAAGAAATATCAACCGCTGTAACCGGATACTTAGAGAAAAAACTGAATACCGAAATTCATATCGATCACTTCGAATTGAAACCATTCAATAAACTTACGCTTAAAAATGTTTTCCTGAAAGACCAAGCGGGAGATACTTTATTCACCGCCAAACGGATAAGCGCCGGATTCGATTTGATTCCCCTGTTCAAGAAAAAATTTCGTTTCCACTCGGTACAATTATTCTCGTTCAATCTGCACCTGAACAGAGAAAACCCGGAAGCGCCGCTGAATATCCAATACATTATCGACGCTTTTCGATCCGATGACAATGAAGAAAATGCGCCGGTCGAAGTAAACATAAAAAACGTGAATCTCCGCCGGGGAAATCTGACTTACCGGGTGAAAACAGCTGCGCCCACGCCGGGTTTGTTTCATCCGGACGACCTGCATTTACAGGCAATATCGGCCAAAATCAGTTTGGAGAACCTCGACCGTGACGCTTGGGATATTCGATTAGACAAATTGAGCCTTACCGAAAAATCGGGATTCCGGTTGCAACGCCTCTCTTTTCATCTAAATACTGCCGGCAATAAAGCCCGGATTGACCGGCTGAACATGGAACTCCCATCGTCGAAAGTGCAAATAACCGACATTCAACTGGATTACAGCCGCACGAAAACGCTTGAAGAAATGCCGGTACAAATATCAATCGAACCGTCAACCATTTACCTCAAAGACCTTGCCCCGCTTGTTCCCGCTTTGGCGCATTACGATAATAAAATTGCCTGTCAGGGCGATTTATCCGGCACGATCAACGATTTTTCGTTCGATAATTTCCTTTTCCGCGACAACGACGAACTCTTCCTCAAGGCTAACGGGCAGGTCGAAAACATTGCTTCTTCCGACCCGGACCGGATTCACTTCACGTGTCATGTTTCCGAATCGATGATTACTTCTTCTGCTTTTCAACAACTGATGAATAATAATCCGGACAAAAAAACCGAATGGCCGGAACAGATACAAAACTTGGGAACTGTCTTCTTTAACGGCGAAGTAAGCGGTAACTTCAACAACCTGAATGCTTCCGGCGTTTTCGACACGAATGTCGGCTGTGTGGACGTCAACGTTATATGGGGAAAAAGTCCGCAACATTTTATCAGGGGACAGATTGCTTCCGAAAACCTCAATTTGAAACAGTTGACCGCCAATGATAATTTCGGGCAAGCGGCGTTCAAAATCAATATAAATACCATCCTGAACGATGCCAAACACTGGTCGGGAAATGTCGGAGCCAGTATATTGTCGTTTGATTACGAAGGATATAACTATAAAAACATTGATTTATCCGGCAATTTTACGCAATCGGGATTCAACGGGTCGCTCTCCGTGGACGACGCCAACGGCAAACTGATAGCCGGCGGGGCTTTCGTGCTAAACGGCGATAACTCCGAATTTAAATTTTCCGCACAGGCAACCAACATCCATTTAAAGGAATTGAACTTCACGGACAAATACCCAAATTCCAAACTTTCGTTCATCGTATCCGCCGATTTTACCGGCAACAGCATTGATAAGCTCTTGGGAAACATCCATTTGAATCAAATATCTTTTTCTACCGCCAACGGGAGTCACACGATCGACAACTTGATTGTACGCGCCGATATGCAGGATACAATAAAAGAAATCCGGATATTTTCCGACATCATCAACGGCGAAATAACCGGCGCTTATTCGCTGAAAAGTTTCCTCCCCGAAATAAAACAAACGTTATCGCTCTATTTATCGTCGCTCTTCCGAAGCAATACGCCCGAACCGCGCAAACAGGAAGAAAACAATTTTTCGTTCCGTTTTACTCTCAACAGCAACGAAAACCTGATTTCCGTCCTGGAACTTCCGTTTACGCTTTATGGACGGACGGAACTATCCGGCTCATACAATAGCCTGAACAATACGCTTTTGCTCGAAGCGGACATTCCACAGATAGAAACCGGCGGCGCAACTCTTGAGGCCGGGAAACTGAAACTGAACGGCATGGAAAATAACGCCCAACTGAAATTGAACGGCGTTCTCCTGCAAAAAAAGAACCGGATAAATCTGGACGCTTCTTTTACGGCAAAAGACAATACCATCCATTCGCTTGTTTTGTGGGACAATGCAATGCTCAAGAAACATAAGGGAAAACTCGAATTTACAACGGATTTAAGTCGTACCGTCAATCCGGAATCGTTGACCGCCCGGATTGACGTCAAACCATCGCAAGTCGTTTTCAACGATTCGGCATGGACGCTTTCCCCGACAAGCATTACGATTAATCCCGGAAAAATCGAAATTGATAACTTCAAAGTGCAGCACGAAAACCAACGGGTTGAGATACAGGGAAACATATCTCACGACGCCAACGAACAACTTTGGGTGGAACTGAACGAAGTGGATTTAACTTACGTGTTTCAGGCCTTAAATATTAAAGCCTTGGATTTTGGAGGAATAGCGACGGGAAAAGCGCTTGCCAAAGATTTGTACCATACCCGCCAACTGACGACCGATTTGGATGTTACCGATTTTACCTTTAACAAAACCATGTTCGGTCGCCTGCTTTTGAACGGTTCTTGGGACGAGGAAAAACAGGGAATTAAGATGACGGGAAATGTAATTAAAAACGACTCTTCGTCGGTCAATATCAATGGGATGATTTATCCGGTTAAAGAAGAACTGTCTATTCTGTTCGACTCGAAAAATGCCGACGCCGCGTTTTTACGGAAATATTTGCATAAAGTCGTTCAGGATTTTTCCGGGCAAATAACCGGCCCTCTCCGCTTATTCGGCGAGTTGAATCACCCGACGATTGAAGGAACGGTGCATGTTGAAAACGGAAAATTCAAAATCAAATTCTTAAACACATACTACACTTTTTCCGATACGGTCAGATGTACGCCGGAGAGAATAGCTATCCGAAACATGGCGCTTTACGACGAACACCAAAACAAAGCGATTGCCGACGGTTACATACAACACCGGCAATTAGACGACTTCCGGTTTGCCGTTAAGCTGGATTTTGATCATTTCATGGCTTTTAATGCCGGCAAAAATACGAATCCGGTCTTTTTCGGTACGGTTTTCGGAAGCGGAAAGGCAACATTAAACGGTACGGAAGATTTGGTAAACATCAATGTATCCATGCAAAACAATGACAATTCGAAAATGACGCTCAATTTCATGGAAGAACCGGATGTGGCCGAATACAATTTCATTCATTTTATCAACGAGAAAGATTCCATTCCCGCCGGCGATCAAACCCATCTTGCTCCGGTTCCCAACCGTCCGGCTTTCACCGAAAACAATTCCGGAACCGAAGTCCGCCTGACGCTCTCGCTGGGAATAACTCCGGGCGCCGCCATCGATGTTATTATGAATCCTTTGACGGGCGACAAAATCAGCGCTTACGGCTCCGGACACTTGGATATTCAATACGGAACCTCCACCCCGTTGAAAGTAATGGGCAACTATAAATTTGAAAAAGGGAAATACAATTTCTCTTTGCAACAAGTGATTATCCGTAATTTCGACATTGGCGAAGGAAGCGCCGTTACATTCCGGGGCGACCCCTATGCCGCCGAATTAGACTTGAATGCGGCTTATACCGTCAGCGCCAATCTGGGCGATCTGGACGAACGTTTATTCCTGTTAAGCGCCCGAAACAATGTGCCCGTTAATTGCATATTATTATTGAAAGGCCCGTTGAATCAACCGGCTATTTCTTTTGATCTGGATTTGCCGGGTTCTACTTCCGAATTGACCCGGCAGGTAAAAAGCTATATCCGAACAGACGATATGATGAACCGGCAGATACTTTATTTGCTTGTGCTTAGCCGCTTCTACACCTCGCCCGAATATATTCGCAGCGAATCGCGGCTGAACAACGACCTCTCTTTCCTCACCTCTACGCTGTCGTCGCAACTCTCTAACCTGCTCGGCAGTTTAAGTGATAATTTCCAAATAGGAACCACTTTCCATCAGGCGTATGAAGGCGAAAGAACCAATACCGAAGTAGAACTGTTATTGTCGAGCACGTTGCTGAACAACCGGCTTATTATCAACGGAAATTTCGGATATATCAACAACATGGACTATTACGACGATTCGTCGCCCGGCATTACCCAAAACAACGTTCCGCTTGTCGGCGATTTGGACATTGAATACAAACTTACGCCCAGCGGCAACATCCGCTTAAAAGGCTTCAACCATTATAATTACCGCAATTATTACAGCATAACTCCCGAATGGACGCAGGGAATAGGCATTCTTTTCAGGAAAGATTTCAATTATATCCGCGATTTATTGGGAATTAAGAATTAGGAAT
>JAISNS010000281.1 GCA_031276105.1 Dysgonamonadaceae bacterium | reverse complement strand
TATGATAGAGAACAATTTATTGGCCTTGGAAGAATCAATCGTAGAGATGCTTAAAACCGTATATGACCCGGAAATTCCGGTCAATATATACGATTTGGGTTTGATTTACGGAGTAGAGGTTGACGAAGATAACAATGTGCTTATCACCATGACTTTGACGGCTCCGGCCTGTCCTGCCGCCGATTATATCATTGAAGACGTCCGGATGAAAGTCGAATCCGTCGAAGGGATAAAAGGCGTAGAAGTAGAACTGGTTTTCGATCCCGAATGGCACAAAGACATGATGAGCGAAGAAGCAAAGTTGGAATTAGGATTTTTATAATGCAGCCCGGACGTAAAATTTATTTTGCATCGGATATGCATTTGGGTTCGGATGCTTTTGAAAATCCGTCGGATGCAGAAAAACGCTTCGTCCGCTGGCTGGATTCTATAAAAGGCAATGCTTCGGCGCTTTATCTTTTGGGCGATGTGTTTGATTTCTGGTTTGAGTATAAACGGGTAATCCCACGGGGGTTTACCCGTTTTTTGGGTAAGATAGCCGAAATGAGCGACGCCGGAATTGAGATTCATTTTTTCACCGGCAATCACGATATTTGGGTGAGGGATTACCTTTCACGGGAAACGGGCATGATTGTCCACCGGGAACCTTTTCGTACGCAAATAAACGGAAAGACTTTTTACTTGGCGCACGGTGACGGTCTGGGCGACGATTCCCGCTCCTTCAAGTTGATTCGTTGGATATTCCACAACCGGCTTTGCCGGATTCTTTTCGCTGCACTTCACCCTTATTGGGGAGTGGGATTCGGTTATGCGTGGTCGAAACACAGCCGGAAAAAGAAAATGATTGATGCCGCGCCCTATTTGGGAGAAAATAAGGAACACCTCGTACTTTATGCCAAAGAATATATCCGTAAATATTCCGGTACGGATTACTTGATTTTCGGACACCGGCATATTTTGTTGGATTTGATGCTGAGTCCGCAAAGCCGGATGATGATTATCGGGGACTGGCTTCAGTATTTTTCCTATGCGGTGTTCGACGGGGAAACGTTGAGTCTGGAACAGTTCGAAAGCGAGTGAATTTTTCTACCGGCTTATAATCAATGTTGAAGGCATCACTTGTAAGGCGGTCTTATCATTTTCCGAAATATCGTTCCACGTTCTGTAACTAACCATCATAAAATTGTATGCTTGTAATAGTTCGACGGAAATTTCTTTGTCCGGCAATAGAATTGCCGTTTGGTGAACGGTAAGAAAGTGTTTTAATTTTTCATTCGGAAATTCTTTCCCAAGAATCTCCGGTTTGCGGCGATTGAGGATAGCTATCGATCCCTGCGTACATTTCAACAAAGTTTCCAGATAAGAAAATAAATAGAGGTCTTTTTCCGAATCAAGGATCAGTAATATCTGCGTAGCTTTTTCAAAATCGCGGTTGATAAAAATCCCTACCGGACAATTGGATTGCCGGATAAACAACTTGCTTTTATCTTTCAACATGGAAGCGGAAAAAAGCCAGGACTCTACTCCGCTTAACGACTTAAAATACCGCCTTTGCGCCGCTTTGCGGTATTGATTGGCGGCAATATCGTTGGGGAGATTACTCCACGTAATTCCGGCTCCCACCAACAGGAAATTGTATTCTCCTTCGTTGACAATACTGGTTATGTCTTCGCCCACCTGATTCGATACTTCATAACGGGTTTGAATCCGAATACCTAATTTTTGGGCTTCATGCAAAATGGGATTAAAACTTACGCTCTCAAAGCTTCCTGTTTGCAACGGATTTACGTCAGGCCCCGAAGTGAGGTGCAAAGCGGTTATCTCTAACTGGCTGTTACTTTTGGAAAACATTTGTTGCGCCACATTGAGCATGATTTGTCCATTACCCGCACGACCGAAAGAGAGCAACACTTTGAACGTTTCCGACTGTTCCTGCTTTTTGAGCGCCGCCAGTTTGGAACGTCCTCGGTAAAACAGTTTGATTACAAAAATTAAAGGCGCAGTCATAAACGTAGTGAACAGCGTCATCAATATCAGCATCGTAAAGAGAGTCGGGGAAAGGATGTTCATTTCATACCCAATCGTCAGGATTACAAGCTCCATCAATCCGCGCGTATTCATCAAAGCGCCGATGTAAAGACTGTTTTTCCAACTTTCGCCGACAAAACGCGCCGAAATAGCGGCTCCTCCAAATTTTCCGGCAACGGCAACCAAAATGAACAACCCGCACATACCCCATAATCCGAGAGTATTCAGCAAGCCGATTTCCGTTTTCAAACCGGTCAAAACGAAGAAAAGCGGCAGGAAAAGAGAAAGAGCGACGGCTTCCACTTTTTCCGCCATGATTTGACGGAATTTGACGTCGCTCGGCATGATAACCCCCGCTATGAAAGCGCCGAATAAAGCGTGTAATCCCAATATTTCCGTCAGGAAAGAAGACGTGATCAGGATAAGAAACATGAAGGCAACCAAGCCTTTATCTATCACTTCTTCATTATGATATACTTGCCCCACCATGCGAAGAAAAGGACGGACGACAAGAAAGGCTAATATAATGTAAAGCGCCGAAAACAAGACGTTATAAACGGCGCTCAACATACTTCCGGCCTGTACAATCGCGATAATCACGGCCAGCAAGCACCACGCAATGATGTCGCCATTAGCTGCACTGGCCAACGAAATCGTTCCCAAATGCGTTTTTGTAAGTCCTTTTTCCTGGATAATACGCGCCAGCACGGGAAAAGCCGTTATACTCATCGCGATTCCGATGAAGAGCGCAAAGGAAAGAAAGGGAACTTCTTTCCCGGCATACCGGTCATATATAAAATAGGCTGTCAGCATCCCCAGGAAAAAAGGGACAATGATGCTGGTGTGGCTAATCAGAATCGTTTCTTTCAATCGTTTGCGGACTTCGGTGATGTTTAATTCCATTCCGATGGCAAACATAAAAAGAATCAGACCGAACTGGCTCAACAGACCGATGTTGTCTAACGATTCAGGAGGGAAAATGAAGGCGGAAACTCCGGGAAACCAATAGCCCAAAATAGACGGGCCTAATATAATACCTGCCAATATTTCCCCGATAACCGACGGTTGCTTGATTTTTAAGAATAGCCATCCGCAAAAACGGCAGCAGATAAGGATAAGAATGATTTGCAGGAGCAAAATACCGAATGGCGATTGAACATGATTGAGAAGAAGCTCGTAAAAGACGGATAATCCCTCGCTAAGATTGGTGGGAGCGCCTTCCCTGAGCATGACAATTCCCCGCCCCTGATGGCTTTCTCCTTTCAAAATAAGGAGATACATCAAGGACGTAAAGATAATGACCATTATTAGGTAATAAACAATATTCTTTGTTCCTTTAGTCATTTTGATTCTTTTCTGCAAAGATACATGAAAGTTGGCAAGTAAACAAGTTCATGACTAAACGAGGACTCTAAGCGCGGCAACAATGGAACGCTTTGCACACCCCTGTCAGGAGAAGGAAAAAGCATTCAAATCGGGAGGAAGATATAACCCGGCAGTTGGAGGAAAATTAAGTTGTCCGAAATATTCATTGACAGGAATAAAATTAGAAAACGAAGGTTTCATGTTCAATTAAACCTTCGTTTATCAGCGTAATCGACGACCCGTTTGTCGTTTGTTCAAATTTGAGGATTTCTTCTCTTGTCATTTTTCCAAAAATTTTTTAAAGTTCCCCACCCGCTTCGCTGGCGGGGGACTCGTTATTAATAATTAATTAGTAAGAAAGTAAAGTTCCTGAAGCTAACGAACACACCGCAGCGAGTACCCGTAGTAGCGAGTGTAATACTCCTGTGGGTAGAAGTAGTTGCTGCTAACGTACGCGTTGTAGCCGTCATCCGAGCTATACTCAGTGGACGACCAATAGGAGCCATACTTACCAACATTGTACGTAGAGGTACCGTGAGCGTGGCCACCAAGCAGCCAGCCGTGCATGCCGGATTTTACAGTAACACCCACACTCGGCGCCCTTTACGCTGTCTATTTTAGCAGTAAAGGTAGTGCCTAAACTGCATATCGTAGTGGCTGAAAGAGTAATCGACCCCAGAGCAGGAGGAGTACAGGGCTTTATCCAGTCATCCCCGTCCCAGACATGAACGCCAATACCGGTCGTTGTATTGGTGTTGTAAACGATCATCCCGGCAAGTTCCAAATCACGGTCCTGCGCAGCAGAAATGCCCACAAATCCAGTGGCAGGAATAAAGCCCAAATCATCAAGATCGACATTGGAGAGGACCAAACCGCCAAGGGTCGTACTGTTCAAATCCAGAAGTGCGCTGGCCTTGGGCGTGGTAAGCCCACCGATGGTAACCTGAGAACGCAAATTAACGCTTAAAAAAGTGCAAACGATAATAATACTAAAATCCTTTTTTCATTCTAATTGTTGTTTTATATAATTTATAATTCACTTTTATTCCTCTCATTGCGGGCTTGACCCCATAGCCGTCAGGTTAATTCCATCAAACTATCAATAATCAAACAGATAGAATATTTTTCGGAGTTGGGAGTAGGGAGCGAAAAAAAGCGTTATAAATAATGAGGTTCTCTCTAATGTAAGTATTGATTTGTATGTAGAAACAATCAGGCAGCTATTGAGTCGACCTCACTTACAGGCACAGGCGGAATTAACGGAATTTTTTCATCGTCGTTCCAAATTAAGTCCGGCTGTATTTTTTGAGCTGCTGTTTTATTGCGCATCGCGCAGTGACAACAGCAGTTTGTCGTTTATGGTTTCCCGTTTGGAAAGCCGGTACGGGATTAAGATAACGAAACAATCCTTAGATGAGCGTTTCAACAAAGCGTGTGCTTGCTTTGTTGAACCCGTATTGCGCGAGGTCATACAAGAGCGCTTGCAAAGCATTTACCATCCGGCTCTTTTCA
>JAISNS010000183.1 GCA_031276105.1 Dysgonamonadaceae bacterium | reverse complement strand
GAATTAACGCTTACCGGCAACAAAATGGACGAGATAAGCGAAATCAAAGTAGGCGACGGCATTTGTGCGATCGACGCCATCTCTCGAACTTCCGAACTATGCAAATGTACCATTCCGACCAATCCGAATAAAGGCGACGTGGATATAACGATAACCGTAAACGGCACAGATACCTACCGCTTTGCCCGGATGTTTGAATACCGGTAAAGAATCTGTTGCAATTCAGGATCGACGCCCTTACACGCTCGTGTAACGCTGCCTTACACGCTCGTGTAACGCGCCCTTACACGAGCGTGTAAGGGCGCGTTACATACCCATGTAAAATATCCTGATTTTTTATTACTTTTGCACCTTATAAAAAAGTAAATATATTAAACTTGAATTAAAGAAATAATGATAACAGAAGCGACAAACAAATCGGAAGGCAAATGTCTTTTTTGCGGTAAAATCTATACAAAAACAGGTATCAGCCGTCATCTGCAAACTCATTTAAAACAGAAAGTACAGGAAAATAAGCGCGGTCAATCGTATTTGATAAAAGTGGAACCACATCCGAGATGGGACGCTCTGCCTTATTTCCTTTCGCTTTGGGTGGACGGTAGCGCGACAATGAACGATGTTGATATTTTTCTGCGCGCTATATGGTTGGAATGTTGCGGACACATGAGTTCGTTTACTCTTCCGCAAAACCGGCGACACTATGACATGCTGACTTTCATAGAATCGCAAAACTTATTGAAGCAGGGTAAATATGACGAATACGATAAACTCATGGAAGCAAATGCCAAGACAATCGCTATGAGTCGGCAAGTAACTGAAATTCTGCGTAAAGAATTAAAGGTGAATTATGAATACGATTTCGGCAGCACTACCGAACTTTTGCTGACTGTGATAGAAGAATATCCTGTCGAAGCCGACAAAATGATTGTTTTGCTTTCGCGCAACGAACCGCTGAAATTGCTGTGCGACACATGTAAAACGCAACCCGCTACACAATTATGCACGGCGCATGGCTGGGACGGTGACCAAATGTTTTGCGACAAATGTGCGGAAAAACATGCCGAAATATGTGAAGATTTCAGCGAATATGCCTCCTTGCCGGTTGTCAATTCTCCCCGCATGAGCGTTTGCTGTTATTCCGGCGGGCGTATTGATACGGAAAGAGATGGCGTTTTTTCAATTATGCATAATTAGATATTTAATGTTAACTTTGCACGCTCATAAATCCGAATTAGAATTATCCGCTTAAGAATGTCGGATACTAATTCCTAAAATAAAAAAACAATGTTTGAAAATTTAACGGATAAACTCGACCGGTCGTTTAAGTTGTTGAAAGGGGAGGGAAGAATCACCGAAATCAACGTGGCCGAAACATTAAAAGACGTCCGCAAAGCGTTATTGGACGCCGATGTTAACTACAAAGTAGCGAAAACATTTACCGATTCGGTAAAAGAAAAGGCGATGGGACAAAATGTCCTCACAGCCGTCAGACCCGGCGATTTGATGGTGAAAATCGTTCACGACGAACTGGCTGCCCTGATGGGCGGCGAAACAGCCGAACTCAATCTGAAAAACAAACCGGCAATTATTTTGATGTCGGGCTTGCAAGGGTCGGGGAAAACAACTTTTTCCGGCAAACTGGCGAAAATGTTGAAAGAAAAAAAGGGTAAAAATCCGTTGCTGGTAGCGGACGATATTTACCGGCCGGCCGCTATTGAGCAATTGAAAATACTCGGCGAACAAATCGGCGTTACGGTTTATTCCGAACCCGAAAACAAAAACCCGGTGCAAATCGCTCAAAACGCCATTAAACGGGCAAAACAATACGGCAACGATGTGGTGATTATCGACACCGCCGGACGTTTGGCTATCGACGAAGAGATGATGAACGAAATAGCATCCATCAAGTCGGCCATTCATCCCGACGAAGTCCTGTTCGTTGTTGATGCAATGACCGGTCAGGATGCGGTAAATACCGCCAAAGAATTTAACGATCGCTTGGATTTTCAAGGCGTTATACTGACCAAATTAGATGGCGATACCCGGGGCGGAGCAGCCCTTTCCATTCGTACCGTCGTCAATAAACCCATCAAATTTGTGGGTACCGGCGAAAAAATGGAAGCTATCGACCCATTTCATCCGACCCGTATGGCCGACCGTATTCTGGGAATGGGCGATATTGTTTCGCTGGTCGAAAAAGCTCAGGAACAATACGATGAAGAAGAAGCCCGCCGTTTGCAGAAGAAAATTGCCAAAAATCAATTCGATTTCAACGATTTCCTTACCCAAATCCACCAAATCAAGAAAATGGGAAACCTGAAAGATTTGGTTTCGATGATTCCCGGCATAGGAAAAATGATGAAAAATGCCGATATTGACGACAATGCTTTCAAAAGTATTGAAGCTATCATTTATTCGATGACGCCGCACGAACGAAGCAACCCTGCCGTTTTGAACGGTTCGCGACGCGCCCGCATTGCAAAAGGTAGCGGAACAAACGTCGCCGAAGTCAATAAACTCTTGAAACAGTTGGACGAAACACGCAAAATGATGAAAGTAATGAATGCTAAGACGTCGGCGGGCAAAGGCGGCTTTGCAAAAAAACGACGCTAAAGAACGTATTATGGAATTAATAGATGGCAAAGCAACGGCTGCTCAAATAAAATCGGAAATTGCCGGCGAAGTAAAACAAATTCTTGCTTCCGGAGGGAAAAGACCTCATTTGGCGGCTGTTCTGGTAGGTCACGACGGGGGAAGCGAAACATACGTGGCAAGCAAAGTCCGAATGTGTGAAGAATTGGGATTCCAATCCACGCTGATTCGTTACGAAGCCGGTGTAACTGAAAAGGAACTCTTGGACAAAGTCGTCGAACTGAACAACAATCCCGATATCGACGGGTTTATCGTGCAATTGCCGCTACCCAAGCATATTTCCGAACAAAAAGTTATCGAAACCATTGATTACCGTAAAGATGTGGATGGCTTTCATCCCGTCAACGCCGGTCGGACGGCGCTTGGACTGCCCTGTTTTGTTTCCGCTACGCCCGCCGGAATACTCGAGTTGCTAAAACGCTACCACATCGAAACCGCCGGAAAACATTGTGTGGTATTAGGGCGGAGCAATATTGTCGGAAAACCGGTTGCTTCTTTGCTGATGCAAAAAAGTTATCCGGGCGATTGCACCGTTACGGTCTGTCACAGCCGTACCCGGAACATCGAAGCATATTGTCGGGAAGCCGATATTATCATTGCGGCTTTGGGTTCTCCCTGTTTTTTGAAAGGCAATATGGTCAAAGAAGGCGCCGTAGTGATTGACGTGGGAACGACCCGGATTCCGTCCGATAAAACCAAATCGGGATTCAAGCTGAGCGGAGACGTAGATTTCGATACCGTTGCGCCGAAATGTTCCTATATTACGCCCGTTCCCGGCGGCGTAGGCCCGATGACAATTATCTCGTTAATGAAAAATACGCTGTTGGCGGGGAAAAAAGCCGTTTATCGATAAGCCGATGAAATATTTCCTTAGATTACTGCAAATTAGCCTGTTAATATCTGGAGGGATTTCTCCGTTGCAGGCGCAGGAAATTACGTTGCTTTTTGCGGGCGACGCCATGCAGCACCAATCCCAAATCGACCATGCTTTCCGTGACGGGCGATACGATTATTCCTCTTACTTTCAATACCTGAAAGATGAAATTACTTCGGCAGATTTGGCGGTCGTCAATCTGGAAGTGACCTTGGCCGGCAAACCTTACAAAGGCTATCCGCAGTTCAGCGCTCCCGACGAATATGCCCGGACGTTGAAAGAAGCGGGTTTTGACATTTTCCTGAATGCCAACAATCACATTGTTGACCGGGGGAACGAGGGTATTCTGCGTACCCTTTCCGTATTGGATTCGATGGCAGTTATACATACCGGCGTGTTCAAAGATGCCTGCGAAAAAGCGCAAAATTATCCGTTAATGATTGAAAAAGAAGGTATTCGTCTTGCTTTCCTGAATTATACCTATGGAACCAACGGATTTTACGCTTCGCCTCCCGTTATTGTCAATTATATCCAAAAAGATTCCATTCGGAAAGATATTCAAAAGGCGAAGGCGCTGGGCGCCGACGTGATTATTGCCGATATTCATTGGGGATTGGAATACAAAATGTTACAAAACAAAACGCAGGAAAACCTTGCGGAATTCATGATGCGGGAAGGCGTGGATTTAATCATCGGCGCACATCCGCATGTAGTTCAACCTTCGAAGATTGTAATTGATTCGTTGAGCAATATCAAGCGAGTTGTTGTCTATTCTTTAGGAAATTTGGTTTCCGGGATGATTGCCCCGAATACCGAAGGCGGTCAGTTGATAAAAGTAACGCTTCGGAAGACGGCGGAAAGAGTTCGGGTTCAATCTGCTGAATATGCTTTGATTTACCGGCATAAAGCAAGAGAAGGAAAAAAGATTAATTATACGGTTGTGCCGGTTGCATTAGCAGAGAAAAACGATTCGTTGCCGGATAAAACAGTCATACCGCTGAATGTAGCGGATTACCGGAAGATGAAAACATTCGCCCAAAATGCCCGTGCCGTTCTGAACAAACACAACGAAGAGGTTTGGGAATACAAACCG